>JAJYRM010000232.1 GCA_021794075.1 Bacteroidota bacterium
ACTTGAAAGGAATTGTGGAACGTATATGAGTCGTACGCTTGCAATATTGAAACCAGATTGTGTAAGAAGGAATCTTGTCGGAGAGGTAATCGCACGAATTCAGAAAGCCAATTTTAAGATAGTCGGTCTAAAGATGGTCCGGCTGACGAAGGAAACCGCCGGCGAATTCTACGCCGTTCACAAGGAACGCCCCTTCTATGCGGGGTTGGTGGAGTTCATGACATCCGGGGCGTGCGTACCGATGGTCCTGGAGAAGGAGAACGCCTTCGAAGAATTCCGAAAACTAATCGGCGCGACCGACCCCAAGGAAGCGGCGGCGGGGACCATTCGGCGCGACTTTGCAGAGAGCAAAGGTGAAAACATAGTTCATGGTTCTGATTCTCCTGAAAACGCAGAGAGGGAGATAGGTTTCTTCTTCTCCGAACGAGAGCTCGTCGAATTGAAATAGCTTGGCTCTCAAGAAGCTAGAAACTCTCGCCACAAAAACACTCTTCAAGAACCCTTATTGGGAATACAGGTTAGATGAATACTCCCTCCCCGACGGTACCGCCGGGGAGTATCATTATGTCCATTCCCATGGTGCGTCGCTAGTCGTACCTGTTCACGAAGACGGCGCTCTCGTTCTGGTAAAGCAGTTCAGATATCTCTGGAAGAAGGAGAGCATCGAGTTCAGCTGCGGCGGCGTAAAGAATGCCGACTATCTCGGGTCAGCGAAGAACGAGCTTGCTGAAGAGGCGCGTCTCTCGGCGACCGAGTGGGCGAAGGTCGCGGAGTTCAACCCTTTCAACGGCGCCACGGACGAAGTGTGTAAAGTCTATCTTGCCACCGGCCTGAGCAGTGCGTCGCGCGCCCGAGACGCGTCCGAGGAATTCGAAATTATCAAGATGAGCGTCGGCGAGTTTGAAGAAGTCGTCAATCGCGGCGAGATATGGGACGGCATGACATTAGCCGCCTGGATGCTTTCGAAACAACATGTGTTGAATTATCTGAAAAGGGTCGGTCGATGAAATATGCGCTCTTGATATTTACTTCCATTGTCATATTAGCCTCCGAGAGTTTTGCGCGGGAACGCGTGAAGACCGGAGACGAGGTCCTTGTCCAAAAGTATCTTGACCTTATCCGTGGGAAGACCGTCGGGATAATAACAAATCAAAGCGGAAGGCTGCAGGACGGAAAAAGTATTATCGATGTTCTGGCGAAAGAACCGGGAGTAAAGGTCGTCGCGCTTTTCTCTCCTGAGCATGGCATAAGAGGAAAGGCATCGGCAGGCGAAGGCGTGTCGGGGAGTATCGACAAGAAGACCGGAATTCCTATCTACTCTTTGTACGGAAAAACTAAGAAGCCGACGGCGAAAATGTTGAAGGGAATTGACGTCCTATTGTATGATATACAGGATGTCGGGACCAGATTCTATACCTATATCAGCACGCTCGATTATTGCCTGGAGGCGGCGGCGGAGCATCATATTGAGTTTGTCGTGCTCGACAGGCCGGACATGTTGCGATCAAACCTTATAGATGGTCCAATGCTCATCGACTCACTGAGGTCCTTTATCGGGATCCAGCCGATACCGAGCGTTTATGGGATGACGCCGGGCGAATTCGCGACCATGATAAACGACGCAGGTATGCTGAAAGGCGGCGTCAAAGCGGATCTTAAGGTAATTAAGATGGAGCACTACCGGCGAAGCATGTGGTACGACCAGACGGGGTTGAAATGGATAACTCCGTCTCCGAATCTTCCTGACTTGAACACCGTCGAGGTCTACCCAGGCGCCGTGCTGTTCGAGGCGACGGACGTCTCCGAAGGGCGTGGAACCAAGCTCCCTTTCGAAAACATCGGCGCTCCGTACATCGATTCGAGCAAGCTAATCTCGCTGCTGAATGAGCAACACATCGCAGGCGTTTCCTTCAAGCCCGTCACTTTCACGCCGCGTCCCTATCCTTGGGCCCTAAAGCCTAAATACGAGGGTGAAGTGTGCCACGGCATCAAAATCATTGTGACTGACAGGGATGCTCTGAAACCGGTCGAAATGGGAGTGTCGATAGTCTGGGCCATCCGTAAACTCTATCCCGACAAATTTAAGTTCATCCCATCTTACTTTGATCTCCTTGCAGGCACGACGGCGGTAAGAACGATGCTTGAAGAAGGTAAGACCCCGTCCGAAATCTTCGCATCCTGGAAAGATGGGCTGAGCAGGTTTGAAAAATTGAGGGAAAAGTATTTGCTTTACCGATGAGACTTCACGATTCGCGAGAGGGGGTCTGATGTCACGGGGCTCCATGACAAGGCCGGTTCGTTTCATGTCTTTTCGAAGTTCGATAAGCATTTGGTTCGCTGTCCTCATTTTTGCTTCCATCGCTTATTCGCAAACCGATACGCTGAAGACGTCGAAGTCTGACACTTCCGGAATACCTTTGAGGTACCTGGTCAGGCCGGTTGCTTATTCAGGTACGATCACTACAAATCCTTCGTATTCGATTCCCGACTCGGCAATAATGTGGAGCGATTACACCTACGCCGGCGAGTTACTGCAGAAAATTCCAGGCGCCTTTCTGGCGAATACGTACCAACCGGGTACCCCTTCAGAACTTTATTTTGACGGACTCGGAAGCGGATACACGAAGTACTTGATGGACGGCGTTGAGATGAACGAGCCGACAACCTCGTCGATGAACCTCTACCATATTCCGATCGAATTTGTGAAAAATGTGCAGTACATAGACGCCGTCAGAGCTCCTATTTACTCGTTCAATGCGACGGGCGGTCTTGTGAATTTCCAGACTCACCTTTACAGCGAACCCGTACCATATTCTAAAGTCAGACATCTCGA
>JAJYRM010000104.1 GCA_021794075.1 Bacteroidota bacterium
AATGCAGCCTACACCAAACTGGATTTCGACCGGATGGGACTCGTCTCGCTCCTCGACACAATGCTCAAAATCCGGAATCTTTCACGAACCGCCGTATACGGAACCGTACGTACGGTGGTGTGAGAGGACGGCGGGAGTAATCCCGCCTCCTACTCGATCATATGACAACCTGTCCCTGATTCTTCTTCTCGGCCGACACACGCACAATGCGAGCCCCTCTATTGCTCGTGGACTTAGCTTTCCACTTCCCGTTGGAAACCTCATGGCGTCGTCGATTATCTTAGGCATTATATTTAATTTCTTCAGTACAAGCTGTGAGGAAAGAATTCTTATGGACACAGGTAATTCGACCGGATGGAAATACCTTCTCGAAGATTATCCATGGTTCGATGGAGAAGGAAGATTCCCGCTCCCTGCTTATTCGGAGTTTACGCCTCCGCCGCGCTTAGGACGCGCTCCTTACGGAGCGTGGGATGATGTCTTTTCGGAGAACGATCCTCATGGGTGGCGGGTGTCTGAAGCTGAACAAGAATTCGAGTTCAAGTCAGGCATCAAAAATATTTCCAAACAGATCCTGGAACAGATAGTCGAACTTGGGGAGGGCAAGCCCGCTCATCATATAGCTGGACACCAGCGGAGGAACCTGGCAGACAATCCCTTTTGGCCTGATGAGCTGGCGGAACACGCAGGGCGTCTCCGCCATGAGCGATACGTGATACTCCTCCCGCTTGCCTTTTCAAAAACACAGGACGATCAGGGACGGGTTCGATGGACTTTTTTCGGGGGGAGCGAACAGGGACCCGAGCGTGCTTTTTGGAGATCTTTTTACTCGGCTCCGAGTCAGGAAAAACCGGCGCGTGATTCAGTTAGTTTTATCTCCCGGCTCTTACACTCGGTCTACGGCGAAACGGCAGACGATGAGTCTCAATTGCTCCGAGTCGGTTTTCGAATACTACCTTCGCCTACTACTCCAGGCTTGCCATATGTAAACAGCGAGCCGCTGCCGAAATGGACTCGACCGTTCATTGTCGATGGAAATTCCACCTTCGAAGGTGTTAAGTACCTGTTGACCTTCACGCCTTTTAGAAACCTACCTCCTCTTGTAAGGCGATCGTATCTTGATGGGAAGCTTCATCTGCTACCTTTTCCCGGAAGTCTACTCTTCTGGGGTATCCCGATCTATCATCGACTTCAAAAAGACTTGCCACTTGCTATGCAACTCCCGCTTCAACGCCTCGTCGCCCGACATGACGGACCGGGCGGCATCAGAGTGCCGCAGTCCGGCTGGCTGCACGAACCAAGACAGGATGAAGAGGTGGCTGAGTTAAAGGAAGAGCTATTGCTAAACACGTATCACCGGACGAATCGATGGAACAGAATTCGCCGGTATGAAGATTGGGCGGCGAAAAGCACAAAGACCGATAAAGTTGCACGCACGCTCTTCAGCACAGCGCTCGACGCTATCGATTTATATGACAAGCCGATGGCGCGAAATTGCCAGCTATGGCGGGAAAGCGGGGAGGTTCTCCTTGACGGCCCGAAAGCCTCACGCGGGGATATTGAGAAAGCCGCGGCCGAATTGTTAGAAGGCGGAATATTCCGCTATCGGTTTCAGTTTCCCGCGATGCGTGTAGGGATGCATGAGGTCTACTGGCACCGTCCAATTGTTGCCTTTCAGTCAAGGAAGGGAGGCGAAATTGAGATGCATGAAGAACAGCTTTCAGGTTACATGACAGCCTACCGCGTGGACTCGATCGACCTGGAAAACCCTGTCGAGCTTTTCCCGAGATACCTCAGCCGTGAGACCTATTTGATAGCGCTTAAGCATTTCGATACTGTACATGATCATTATGAACACCAAACCGCACTCAATATTGTGACGCTCCTGGATGCGTGCGAACAGCTTGGAGAGAAGTCGCTGCCGCGAAGCTTTGCCCAGCATTTGATACGGACGGCTAAAGAGGAAACTCTCGACGAGTGGCTCAGCGCGCTCCCAGGTCGTGCGAGCAGGCGCGACGTGGGAGAGAAGGTTGGCGACGCGTTCCAATCCATTGTAAGGGCAGATAAAACTTTGCCGGAGGCGATAACTTTTGAATACACTGCGACGCGAGCTTACGAAGAGGCATATTGGAACGACATTCTGTCTCTCTCTCACGGAACATATCGCAACAAAGACAACGCTGACGTCGTACAGGATCCTCCGACGCTTCAGCATGTGGATCATAATCGTCGCGACCTGGAACGCCTCGGCGACTACCTGATCAGTCGTCACAAGCAGTCGATTGCGGAAGCGGGAATGAGAGGGAAAGCGGCTGTTGGCGAATTGCCGTTCCGATGGGAGACCGACTTTGATTTCACTTTGTTTGGCGGCTGGAGGTTGAGCCAGGAAGGCCGCGACGGCGAGCGGAACATTCTTGTCGTCATACCGGGAAAAAACAGAGGCGAAGTTGTGGTGCTGGCGGATCACTATGATACCGCGTACATGGAAGACGTGTACGATAAGAGTCGCGGCGGTTCCGGCGCTCGGCTCGCGTCTGCGGGAGCAGACGACAATGACTCAGCCACTGCGACGCTTCTTCAGGCAGCGCCTGTTTTCCTGGAACTTTCTCGCGAGGGGAAACTGGAACGGGACGTCTGGTTGCTTCATCTAACGGGTGAAGAGTTTCCAGCCGATTCGATGGGAGCGCGGCATTTCTGTCAAGCGATCGTGGAGAAGAAGCTTAAGCTCCAAATCGAAGACGGCCAGATGGTTGATCTTTCTTCGGTTCGCGTGTCAGGCATCTTCGTCATGGATATGATCGCGCATAACAGGGAGAATGGCCGGGATATATTTCAGATCTCTCCTGGGAAAAACAGAGAGTCACTCGGGATAGCTTATCAAGCTCACCTTGCTAACATGATCTGGAACGCGCAAACCAGAGAGTGGAATCGGCGGGAGGATCGTCGAGGGCGGGGCCGCGGCGATCGATGTCGGGATGGCATAACAATTCCGGAAATAGCGCGACATCCTGAGCTCGATGGCCAGGTGAGAACCTTTGATGATCCTCAGAGCTCCTTATACAACACTGATGGCCAAATCTTTTCTGACATTGGGGCTCCGGTCGTGTTGTTCATGGAGAACTATGATATTGATCGCACCGGATACCATGACACGAAGGACACGATGGAGAACATCGATCTTGATTACGGCGCAGCAGTGTCTGCGATCGCCATTGAGTCTGTGGCGCGCGTCGCCACCCTCCCTAAGATCTAATCGTAGCATCTCGGTTTGTGAGATACGGTGTGATAACTGCGCGGCAATCAATCGCCAGATATTGATTAAAAATTTACCAGGGGGTATTTAGTTTTTATTAGAACCTTTATTATATAACAAACGAATTGTCAGGCGGTAAAATTATGTCAATCAATGAAGATCACAAAAAGTTTATGACCGAGGCTATAATCCTTTCTCAGGAATCTGTTTCTCGGGGCGGCGGGCCATTCGGGACGGTAATCGTGAAAGATGGAAAGGTCGTGGGCCGCGGGGTTAATCGGGTCACAAAGTCGAACGACCCTACCGCGCACGGAGAAATAGTTGCCATACGTGAGGCGTGCGCTAATCTTAACTCATTTCGACTTGATGATTGCGTCCTTTACACGAGCTGCGAGCCTTGTCCCATGTGTCTCGGTGCCATTTACTGGTCGCGCGTGAAGGAAGTCTTTTTCGCGAACACAAGGGAGGATGCCGCCTCGATCGGATTTGACGACGCTCTTATTTACGATGAGATAAGTGCCCCTCTGCATGATAGAAAGATTGAGTTTCGCCAAATCATGCGCGAGGAAGCGATACCTGTATTTCACTCATGGACAAAAAAAGAGGACAAAATTCCTTACTGATTGACCAACAGTCAGCGGTGGGCGATCACTCGATGAGAACTTGATTGGATAGCTGCGAAAGACGATCGGCAAAAGCGGTGGCTCACGAACTAGCGGAAATGCTATCGATCTCTTCAGTCAATTCACCCCACCGGAAGTATTTGTTCTCAAGCCCGCTCTCAAGCTCCTTGTATTCGATCGACACATTCTTCGCGTCTTCGCCCCGCCTGTAGAACTCCGGATCCGCCATCATCACTTCGATCTCCTTACGCCGCCCTTCCATTTTGGAGATCTCCAACTCGATCTTCTTAAGTTCATCCCTCAACGGCTTGAGCCTCTTGGAAAGCACATTCCTTTTTTCCGCCTCGAGTCGCCGGCGCTCTTTTGCGGGAATCTCCACGTTCGCTTTCTCTATGTCCCCCTGTCTCCGAGTCTCGCTCTTCCTGGAAAGAGGCGTACCATCTCCCACGAGTTCCTGCTTTTTTCTGAATAGGTAATCGCTCACGTTTCCGGTAAACGTTCTGACTCCTCCGTGACTGAACTCTGCGACCTTATTCACTATCGGATCAAGGAAGGCGCGATCGTGCGAAACGATGACGAATGTGCCTTCATACTCCTGCAGCGCTTCCTGGAGTACTTTCTTCGACCTCATGTCGAGGTGGTTCGTCGGTTCATCCATGATGAGGAGGTTCGCCGGTTGAAGAAGCATTTTTGCCAGTGCCAGACGGCTCTTCTCGCCGCCGGAAAGCACGGCAACTCGCTTGAACACGTCGTCGCCGCGGAAAAGGAACGCGCCCAATATCGTGCGGAGCTTGGTTCGGATGTCACCGGTCGCGACGCTGTCTACGATGCCAAGCACATCGCTCGATAGGTCGAGTTCCTCTGCCTGATGCTGGGCAAAATAAGAGGGAGCAACATTGTAGCCCGTTGAGATCTCACCAGAATCGTACGGTTCCACTCCGGCCAACATTCTTACAAAAGTGGATTTTCCGGCTCCGTTGACGCCGACGACTGCAATCCGGTCACCACGTTCGATCGTGTAGTTTAAGCCGCTAAACACATGTTTGGTGCCGTAACTTTTTCGTATATCCTTGAACTCGACGACAATGCTCCCGCTCTGACGCGCCTGCGGGAAGTGAAAGTGAATCTCCTCCTCCTCGTCCTCAATCTCTATCTGTTCAATCTTTTCGAGTTGCCTTATACGGCTTTGCACCTGTCTTGCCTTCGTCGCCTTGTACCTGAAGCGCTCGATGAACTGTTCTGTCTGCTTGATCTGTTGCTGCTGATTTCTGAACGCGTTGAGCTGCTGCTCCCTGCGCGCAGCCCTTTCCTTTTCATAGAAAGTGAAGTTGCCCGAATACTCATCGAGCTTTCCGAGGGCGAGCGACCACGTCTTCTTTGTGATACTGTCGAGAAAGGCTCTGTCGTGGGAGACTAACACTACTGCTCCGTTGTAACCCTGCAACTTCTCATCGAGCCACTGAAGCGATTCGATGTCGAGATGGTTCGTCGGTTCGTCAAGAAGAAGGACTGACGGTTCCTTCAGGAGAAGTTTTGCCATCTCAATTCGCATTTGCCAGCCACCGCTGAACTCTTCGGTCTGTCTTTCGAAGTCATCCTGTGAGAAGCCGAGGCCAGAGAGTACCTGCTCGATCTTTGATTTCATCCGGAATGCGTCGAGTTCCTGTAGCTTCAGTTGTAGCTCACCGAAGACTTCAAGCGTGTCCATGAAGTCGGGTGTTGATGGATCGAGTTCCTCCATCCTCCGCTGGGCCTCTTCCAACTCTTCGCGAACGAGTATCACATCCTCGAAGGCCGACTCGACTTCCTTGTACAGCGTCCTGCCTGATGAGGCAATACCTTCCTGCGGAAGGTATCCAACCGTGACGTAACGGGCCTTGTTTATGTTCCCGCTGTCGGCGTGCGATATGCCTGCGAGGATTTTGAGTAAGGTTGTTTTCCCGGCACCGTTGGAGCCTACAAGCCCGATCCTGTCGTGTGCTCCGACAGTGAACGATACTTCGTTGAAAAGGTACCTCTCTCCGAACTGTATAGTTATATCTTTAGCGCTTAGCAATGTCAGTTTTCATTTTGGGAAACACAATTTAACAGGAAGGAGGCTTAGTTTCAGCAGAAGAGAGCATGATCCTTTCGAGCGCGGATTCCGGGTATCCCTGGGAGCAGATTCTTTAGTGCTTGCCGGGTACGAGTCTGCTTGTCTTCCTGCGAATTCAATATATAGCGGCGGGGAAACGCCTGAGGGTCAAGACACTTCGCCTTCAGAGATAAATGGACTGATCCCAAGCCGTCTCGATGACAGACGGCTTGACAAACAGGAGTCGAGAGATTTAACTTCAATCCAGCCACTGACCCGCAGTCAGTGAGTGTCACAGGGCTAAGTTCAGGAGAAAACAGTGGGAATTCTCGAGCGAAAAGAGCGCGAGAAGCAGATGCGCCGGGATACGATTGTCCGGGCTGCTGAAGCCGTGTTCTTCGAAAAGGGACTTCGTGCGGCAACGCTTGATGAAGTTGCCGAAAGGGCCGAAGTCAGCAAGGGAACAATCTACCTCTATTTTGCCAGCAAAGAAGATCTTTACTGCGCTCTCATGACGCGCGGGCTCCGTCTTCTTCTTGAAACATTTCGGGAGTCGAAGCCAGAGGAGGTTGGACCTGCCGGGGCGCTCGGCAGACTTGGCGGGGCTTACCTAGACTTCAGCCGACGCCAAACGTATCTCTTCAGAATGCTTTCCGCCGTCGAGAGCCCCTCAGTCACCGAGAATGCCTCTCCTGAAATTTTCTCTGAATTGGAGGACGCAAGCGATAACGTGCTCGGTTATGTCGCGACTTTCGTTCAAAAGGGAATTGACACCGGAATATTCCGCAGCGACATATCGGCTCATGAAGCTGTCGTGCTGTTCTGGGTATCGCTCAGCGGCATACTGAATCTCAAGCAGCGCTCCACCATTTTCAAAGGGACAAGCGCGTTGAAAGCCGACTCGATAATTGCGACGGTCGATTTCGATTCCCTTTATTCAAAGTGTCAGACTTATCTGCTCGATCTCCTTATGCCGAATGAACCACAATCTACTGAAAAAAGTAGTCTGAACGTTAAGCAGACTGTAAAACAATTAAGAGCGATGGGCAGGAAATGAAAACAGGGAAAGTGTTGGCTGTTGTGGGATTGACTCTCGTCATACTCGTCGCGGTAATTTTACTCCGGTTGAATTCACAGACGAGACAGAACGGAAGTAGTGAACTCACGCGTCCGGTTGCCGTTAGCGTAGCCTCTGTCAGCTACGGGACAATAACGAGACGGGTAAGCGCGACCGGAGATGTCGAAGGCATCCATGAAGCCGAGGTGATTTCCGAGACGAGCGGGAAGGTCGTCGCGATAACCAGCGAGGTTGATACTTATCTTCGGGCCGGAGGAAGCATCGCAAGGGTGGAGAGCGAGCTGCAGGAGATAATGCTGGAACAAGCCAAAGCGCAGAGAGCCGCCGCGCAGGAGAGCAGCGATAAAGCGACTCTGGACTTCCGGCGCGTAAAGAGTCTCTATGAGCAGAACGCGGTATCGGAGAGTCAGAAGGAAAACGCGGAACTTGCCGCCAAGGCCGCGCTTGCTCAACTCCGCAGCGCGCAGGCGGCAGAGAGACTCGCTCAAAAACATTTCGACGATACGGTCCTTCGCACTCCGATAGCGGGGAGACTCGCTGAAAAATTCGTTACTGTGGGAAAGATGCTTTCGCCGGGCATGAAGGTGGCGACTGTTGTGGATGACAGCCGACTCAAACTCAACGTAGGTGTTTCCGAGGAAGATGTGGCCTCGATACGTCCGGGAGATGGCGTGGAAATATCGTGCGACGCGGTGAAGGGAATTCGCTATACCGGCAAGGTCAGGAACGTCACATTGAAGGCCGATCCGTTGACGAGGACTTTCCAGGCGGAGATCGAGTTCCCGAACGATAAAACCCGTTCGTTGAAGAGCGGCATGTTCGTGCGCGCGGTCATTCATACATCCTCAAGAGACAAAGCTATTATTGTCCCTTCAAGCGCGCTCCTGGAATCCGTTGGTCAAGTGTATAAAACGTTTGTAGTGAAATCCTCGCGCGCTTTTATGCGACCGGTAACGATCGGGGCCAGAACGGATTCTCTTGTCGAGGTAACCTCAGGGCTTGTCCCGGGCGACACCGTCATTACTTTCGGACAGCAGAACCTGAAGGACGGGGCTGCGGTCATGTATGGTGCCATCGACTGAGGTAGAGGAATGCACTTAACTCAGCTGGCGATAAAGAGACCGGCGTTCATCACGATGGTTTTCGTGGCGCTCGCCGTTATCGGCATTTACTCATATAACCAAATGGGGGTCGACCTTCTGCCGAAGATGGATTGGCCTATAGTTTCCGTGGTCACCCTCTATGCTGGAGCTGGACCACGCGAAGTGGAAAACGACGTTTCCAAGCCGCTTGAAGACGCGCTGAGTTCACTGAACAACATAGATAACATAAGGTCATACTCCCGAGAAAACGTGTCGGTAATCGTCGTTCAGTTTTCTTTCGCGACGGACGTCAACACTGCTGCCAACGATGTTCAGAGAAATGTGGACATCGCACGGTCGCAACTCCCCGAGGATGCCGGGGCCCCGCGCGTGCAGAAGGCCGACCTGAACTCCTTCCCGATCGTCAGGATATCCGCTATTGGTTCCATGGAGCCCACCGCGCTGTACCAGTTCGTTAAGGACAATGTCAAACCCGCTCTCGAGCATGTGCCGGGCGTGGCAACCGTGGATCTCGTCGGCGGCAAACAGCGCGAGATAAAGGTCGAGGTTAGCAATGCGAGGCTCCGGGCTTACAATCTCTCGATCATGCAGGTCGCGCGGGCGATGGCGAGCGATAACCTTGATTTTCCAGCGGGCACCGTGACCGGCGCCGCGACAGAATATACCGTCAGGCTTTCTGGAAAGTTCAAGTCCGTCGGGCAGATCAGAAGCATGGTTATAGCGTCTACTCCGAAAGGAGTTGTGCGCCTCGGTGATGTGGCTGATGTCAGGGACTCATACAAGGTCGACGGCCAGACTTACAGCCGCATCGAGGGCAAACCTGCCATTGGCATAATAATCCAGAAGACCTCAGACGCCAATTCTGTGAAAACTAGTGACGGAATTCGGGAAGCCTTAAAGAACCTTGAGCGCGAATACGGTAATAGCGGCTTGAAGTTCACAGTCGCGCAGGATATTACCGATTTTACCAGAAATTCAATGTTTGAGGTGCGGCGGGATCTTGGACTTGCCATTTTGATGGTGGCAATCACCCTCTTTTTGTTCCTCCATTCCGCCAGAAGCTCTCTCATAGTCCTTCTTTCAATCCCAACATCGCTGATAAGCACATTCGTCTTCATGTATGCCATGGGGTTCACGATAAATCTGGTCTCGATGATGGCTCTGGCGCTTGTCATCGGGATACTCGTCGACGACTCGATCGTTGTCCTGGAAAATATCCACAGGCACATGGAACTGGGTGAGGAAAAAAGGGTGGCGGCGCTAAACGGTCGGAGCGAAATTGGTTTTGCCGCAGTAGCCATAACACTTGTCGATGTCGTGGTTTTCCTCCCAATAGCTCTCGTGGGAGGACTTGTCGGGAAGATATTCCGCGAGTTCGGGTTGACGATAGTCGTTTCGACACTAATTTCTCTTTTCGTCTCATTCACTCTGACGCCCATGCTCGCTTCACGTTGGTCGAATCTGAAACGCTATTCGAACGATTCATTTGTCGGAAGGTTTGTCAACCGGTTCGAGGGTTTGCAGAAACGGCTCGACGGCGGATACAGGAGACTTCTGGGGTGGGGACTCGCGAATAAGAAGAAAGTCCTTGCCGTCAGCGGAGCCGCGCTCCTCATCAGCCTTCTTCCCATACCGCTTCACCTTATAGGCACCGAATTCATGACGCAACCTGACCGGGGAGAATTCGCGCTGATCGTCGAAATGCCCGTCGGAACTCCGCTCGACAAGACGGACGAAACTATCGAGCGGATCGAAAGTCGTTTGAAGGTGGATCCAAATATTCAGGATTACTTCAGCACCGTCGGCATGTCTGAGCAAACTTTCCAGAAGTCAACGCAGCCGAATCTCGGGCAAATACAAATAAGACTCGTTCCGGCCTGGCAGCGCCGCGTATCGACAGATGAGGAGATGGCTCGGGCAAAGGAGATAGCAGACAGCTATCCCGGCGTCACTTCGAGGACAAGTGTCATAGGCATGTGGGGAACCGCCAACTACTCTCCGCTCGAAGTCGAAATCCAGGGAGCGGATCTGCCGCAGGTTGTTGCGGCCTCGGAGAAGATCGGCGATATAATGTCGCGAACGAACGGAGTGACAGACATTAAGAGCACGTGGCAGACAGCCAGTCCGGAACTCCAGGTGGTTGTGGACCGAGAGAAGGCCGCGTCATTCGGACTGACTCTCGGAGATGTAGCGGCGGCATTACAGATGGGGATTCAGGGGAACGTTGTCACGAAGTACAACGACAATGGGACAGACTATGACGTCAGGTTGCAGCTGGCAGAGCGCGACAGGAACAAACCGTCGGAGATCCGGAACATGACTTTGATGACAAGGGCTGGGAAGCAGATCTATCTTGGGCAGATAGCCGACGTTATCAGAGGACGGGGACCGGTGGAAATAGACAGGAAGGATAGGGAAAGGCTTGTGACGATACTAGGGAATCTTACAGGTTCGAGAAGCCTCGGTGACGCTACGCGCGATATTGAATCCGGAATCGCTTCCTTGAATCTACCATCCACGATTAAAGTGTTTTTCGGCGGCGACAATGAAAATATGTCGGACATGTTCAGCGACATGGGACTTGCCCTAGCGATGGCAGTGCTCTTTGTCTATATGATCATGGTTTCGCTGTTCGAATCATACGCCCACCCATTCACGATAATGTTTTCTCTGCCGGTTGCCCTTGTGGGTGGCATGCTGGCGCTTTTGCTTACCGGACAGACGCTAAACACGTTTTCCATGATAGGCGTGATCATGTCTGTGGGACTTGTAACTAAGAACGCGATACTGCTCGTCGATTACACGAACACGCTTCGCGGCAGGGGATACAACATGATCGACGCAATACTTGAAGCGGGGCCGACCAGGCTGCGACCGATCGTCATGACAACCGCGACCATGGTCTTCGGCATGCTTCCGCTCGCTCTTGGACTTGGAACGGGGAGTGAGATAAGACAGAGCATGGCAATAGTAGTAATAGGCGCTCTGATAAGTTCGACCCTCTTGACGCTGCTCCTTGTTCCCGTCATGTACACCTACATAGACGGTCTGCGGGTCCGATTCCCGTTGCTCTTTGCCCAGCTGAGGTGGCTCTCCACGCTGAAGGGGAAGCTCCGGCACGCTCCTTCACATCCGGCGCCGGGGATTGAAAAGTAGCGCCGGACTTAGGGGCATAACATAACCATCGCAGGAGTGCCTACGGACTTGTCGGAGCTCGTCAATTACTTGAGACTGAATGACCCTGACGATACTACAGGACTACCCGTATATGTCCTGTTCGTCGTACTCTTGCACAAACACGCTCTTCCCATTTTTTCTCTGCTTGCCGCCTAACAAAGCGAACAAAAAAATAATCGCGGCAATGGGTAGGAAAAGCAGCCCAATCATCTTCACCAATCTGCTCATCTGCTTCGTCGACTGTTATTTCGTATGACTACGTTTCATCTTGCAATGACTCTCAACAATTTGATTCGCCTGTAACACTAAACAAATAGTTGGCGTTTTCTTCTTGCTGATGTGAAAAAATTTATCATGTTTCAAATCCCAAATCAAGATTTGAAATTGATCCTGTGCCAATTTTGGTTGCGATTGTGCTGAAAAGCACAGAGTGACATTTTGAGAGCTCAAGCTGCATCCATCCGGAATCCACCATTCTCGTTGCATTTTTGCGGCAGTGAGGGTATTTTTCAAAGAAATTAATGGCCGCGAGATGAGCGATAACTACCAAAAACCGAATGAAGAGCAAAGCCAGAGGCAATTCAGGGATAGGCCTCCGAAGAAAATTGATATCTCTGTCGTGATTCCCCTATACAATGAGGAGCAATCTCTGATGCCGCTCTCCCTTAGTATCAGGGACGCCCTTGACAGGATGAACACGACCTACGAGGTGATTTTCGTAGACGATGGATCGACCGACAATTCTCTCAAGATTCTCAGGGAAATTCACAGGAAGAACCGGCGTTACAAGTATATAAGCTTCCGCAGAAACTACGGCAAGTCCGCGGCGCTTTCGGTGGGATTCCAGAATGCAGTCGGTCGAATCGTTGTGACGATGGATGCCGATCTTCAAGATGATCCCAATGAAATTCCGAGGATGATCGAGAAATTGGAATCCGGTTACGACCTTGTAAATGGCTGGAAACGGAAACGACACGACCCTATTTCCAAGACGATTCCTTCGAAGCTTTTCAACTACACGACTTCTCTCATGACGGGCATTAAGCTCCGCGATTTCAATTCGGGACTGAAAGCATACCGCAGAGAGGTCATTCAGGACATAAAGGTCGTGGGCGAAATGCATCGTTTCCTGCCGGTGCTTGCGCATTGGGCCGGATACAAAGTCGCCGAGATACCCGTAACGCATCATCCGAGAAAGTACGGCAAGACAAAATTCGGCATAAACAGGTTCTGGCATGGATTTCTCGACCTTTTGACGGTCCTGTTCACGACAAGGTATAGTAAGCGTCCGCTTCATTTCTTCGGCGTTCTCGGGATGACAACGTTTCTCGCGGGCATTGCAATTGACCTTGAACTTACCATTGAGTGGCTCATGGGGAAGACTGCCATCAGTAACCGTCCTCTTTTCACCGTCGGCATACTCTTGATCATCGTCGGCGTGCAGTTCGTTTCGATTGGATTGATTGGTGAAATGATAACAAGGACCAGAGCTGCAGAAGATTACGTAATAAAAGAAAAGGTATTTAACTGATATGAATTCAAGAGTTGACGGCGAGATCATTAAAATAGATTGCAGACATTATCGTGGTTACATCCCGTGTAAGCCAAACAAACTCTACGGAGTACATTGCGCGGACTGCTCTTATTATGAGAAGGTGAAAGAGAAATTTTTGATAATAAAGCTTGGCGCGCTCGGAGATGTCATTCGGACGACTCCGTTGCTCGATAAGATCAGATCGGTCTATCCGCACGCTGAAATCTGGTGGCTCACGCACACGCCTGACTTCCTCCCGGACATGGTGGACAGGAAACTGAAATTTGACCTTGCTTCGATACTCCAGATCGAGGAGACGGAGTTCGATTTCCTGTACAGTCTTGACAAGGATTACGAGGCGGCGGCGCTTGCGAACCGCGTCAAGGCAAGGGTCAAGAAAGGTTTCATGTTATCGGAAGGGAAGACGGCCGCAATAGACGATCTTGCCTATCCAAAATATCTGACCGGCCTTTTCGACGATGTGAGCAAGGCGAATACCAAGAGTTACATGGAAGAGATCTTCGAGATATGCGGGTTTAAATTCGGCGGCGAGAAATACATTCTCTCGAACTTCGACTCCGATGGGTACAAGTGGGATATCGATCTCCCGAGACCTCTGGTCGGTCTTAATACCGGTTGCGGCGGAAGATGGACAAGCCGGCTCTGGAGTGAGGATAGCTGGGCCGAACTCGCAAGGAAGCTTCGCTCGAAAGGATTCGGAGTGCTGTTATTAGGAGGCGAACAGGAGGACTCGCGCAACAAGAGCATCGCCTCAAAGAGCGGAGCGGCGTACCTCGGCTATTTCCCGCTGAGGCAGTTCATCAACCTGGTCGATAATGTTGATATGGTCGTTACCGGCGTTACGATGGGAATGCACATCGCGCTCGGACTTCAGAAGAAGATCGTACTTATAAACAACATATTTAACCGAAACGAATTCGTGCTCTATGGACTCGGAGAAATTGTCGAGCCTGACAAGGAATGTAGGTGCTACTTTCAACCGCGTTGCGTGAATAAGGATTATTTCTGTCTTGAGCATCTTTCGCCGTCGAAGGTCTTCGATAGCGCGATGAGAGTGATGGAACTCGGCGTCCCGGCATCGAAGTCCGCCAAAGAAGTTGGAAGCCGTTAGGGGCGGATAGACTATTTGGCTTAAGGATCTGAGACTCGAACGCCCTGAGTTGCGAACTGATAAACCGATATCTCGCATCTTCTGCTGAGTGCCTCGTGAGCTACGCCATTAGCTGTTCCCAATTGGGGCTCGCATGAAAATTGTAATAGTGAGCACCGCGTATCCGCTTCGAGGCGGGATCGCTCATTATGTCTCTCTCCTCAGAAAACATCTTGCCGAGAGGCACGAAGTTTCTGTAATCACATTCAAAAGGCAATATCCGAAGTTCCTGTTTCCCGGCAAATCACAGGATGAAAGAGGTGAAGTAACCGGTGAGCAAGCCAGTCCGCAGGTCATTGATACATTAAATCCATTCACATGGTTTAAAGCAGGGAGGATGGCGGCTGCCAGGAAACCCGACCTTGTGATTTTTAAATATTGGATGCCTTTCTTTGCCCCTGTCTTTGGCACTATCGCGAGAGTTGCCAGGAAAAGATCGGGATGCAAGGTCCTCTTCATATGCGACAACGTCCTTCCTCACGAGAAGACGCCGGTCGACAGAATTCTTACCTCGTGGGCGCTCAAAGCTGGAACTTGCTTTGTCGTGCAATCGAAGTCGGTTGAAAAGGATCTCCTCTCGCTCTTTCCGTCACCAGTGTATAAGTACGTTCCGCACCCGGTGTATGAGATCTTCGGGCAGAGTGTAGACAAGGTTGAGGCTAGATCAAAACTCGGAATCGGAAATGACGAGAACGTCGCGCTCTTCTTCGGGTATGTGAGGAAGTACAAAGGCCTTCACGTGCTCCTCGACGCCGTGAAGAGGGCTGCGACTGAAATAAAACTGAAGGTGATAGTTGCCGGCGAGTTCTATGAAGATGAGAAGCCTTATCGTGACCAGATAGAAGCGCTAGGGATAGGAGATCTGGTGCGTGTCTTCTCCGATTACATCCCGAACGACCAAGTCTCTTTGTACTTTTCAGCGGCGGATGTCGTGGTCTTGCCATACATCGACGCGACTCAGAGCGGTATAACCCAGATTGCCTACAACTTCGATAGGCCAGTCATAGCCACGGACGTCGGAGGACTTGCTGAGACCGTCATTGACGGGAAGACCGGGCTTGTCGTCAGGCC
>JAJYRM010000105.1 GCA_021794075.1 Bacteroidota bacterium
GATGAACTACAAGGCAAAGGATAACCAATCGTATGTTCTGAACTTGATTGATACGCCTGGTCACGTCGATTTTTCATACGAGGTATCAAGGTCACTCGCCGCGTGCGAGGGAGCCATACTTGTTGTGGATGCTTCGCAAGGCGTCGAAGCTCAGACAATAAGCAACGTCTATCTCGCTATAGATGCGGGACTTGAGCTAATTCCGGTGATAAATAAGATAGATTTGCCTGGAGCGATGGTCCCGGAGGTCAAACAGCAGCTTATTGATCTTATCGGCTGCAAGGAGGAGGAAATCCTTCTTGCTAGCGCGAAAGCCAAGATCGGCATAGCTGAAATCCTCGAAGCTGTCGTTGCTAGAATCCCCGCCCCGGCGGGAACCTCTGACGCCCCTTTACGTGCGCTTATTTTTGATGCAAAGTATGATTCATACAGGGGTGTCGTGACTTACATTCGAATTGTCGATGGGAAACTGAGCGCGAACGACAATGTGCTTTTTCATAAGACAGGCAAGGTCTTCCAGGCTGAAGAGATCGGTGTGCTAGGCATGGAGCGTATCCCGATGCAGGAGTTGGAGGCAGGCAACGTCGGTTATTTGATAGCCGGAGTAAAGGAACTGACGGAGACCCGCGTCGGCGATACAGTCATGAAGACCGACTCCCCTGCGGCATCTCCCCTCCCTGGCTACCGCGAAGTGAAGCCGATGGTTTTCAGCGGACTCTATCCCGCCCAGAGTGAGCGTTTTGAAGAGCTGCGCGATGCACTCGCGAAGTTCAAGCTGAACGATGCCGCACTCCTTTACGAACCTGAAACGTCAACGGCTTTGGGGTTTGGATTCAGATGCGGATTCCTTGGACTCTTGCATATGGAAATAGTCCAGGAACGACTTGAGCAGGAATTCAACCAGACTATCATTACAACCGTTCCTAACGTAGAATACCGGGTAGTTAAGACTTCCGGGGACATTATTCTCGTCGATAACCCCGCGGCGATGCCATCGCCTGCTGAGATAGACCATATCGAAGAACCATTCGTAACCGCGCAGATAATTTGTCCATCGGAATTTATCGGAAACATCATGAAGCTATGCATGGACAGACGCGGAGTTTACAAGAACACGACTTACATAGATACAAAGCGCGCCGACATACGTTTCGAATTGCCACTCGCCGAAATCGTGTTTGATTTTTTCGACAAACTGAAATCTCTCACTCGCGGTTACGCTTCCTTCGATTACGAGTTTCTTGAGAATCGCGAGTCGGATCTGGTAAAACTTGATATACTGCTGAACGGCGATGTCGTCGACGCGCTATCGTCGGTAGTCCACCGGGAGAAGTCATACGACTGGGGAAGAAAGCTCAGTTCCCGACTCCGCAAGCTTATACCGAAACAGCTGTTTGAGGTTGTCATACAGGCCGCTATCGGGAGCAAGATTATCGCGAGAGAGAGTATCTCCCCGATGAGAAAGAATGTTATAGCCAAATGTTATGGCGGCGACATATCAAGAAAGCGCAAGCTTCTTGAGAAACAGAAGGAAGGAAAGAAACGCATGAAGCAAATTGGAAGGGTCGAGGTCCCCCAGGAAGCGTTTCTCGCAGTCCTGTCATTAAACGATGAAGAGTGAATTATAGGATCATGGAGAGGGAAAATTGAAGCAGCAGAGACGCTCCCACAGTTCGGAGCAAAACGCAGATAAGAATCAGAAGAAGGCAGGTAAAAAGAGATTCCGTGATTCGATCGAAGGATTGGTCTTCGCGGTCATCGTAGCCTTGCTCTTAAAGGTGTTTGTAGTTGAGGCGTACCGGATTCCAACCGGCTCGATGGAGAACACGCTCCTTGTCGGGGATTTCCTGTTGGTCAATAAATTCATCTATGGCGCCAAGAGTCCGCAGTACCTTCCTTTCACAGATATTTCAATCCCCTATTTCCAGCTTCCTCCGCTAGAGCATCCACATCGCGGCGATGTAGTGGTCTTCGAGTGGCCTGGCGACCGCGACGAGGTGAAACCTCCGGAACCGGTGAACTACATTAAACGCTGCATAGGAACTCCCGGAGACACTGTTCAAGTAATTGACCGCGTGGTATACGTAAACGGGAAGATACAGCCCTTCCCTCCCGGGATTAAATTCGACACCTACGCGGTAATGCCCAAGGGTTACCCGAACCCACAAATTTTCCCCGAAGGTTCAGATTGGAACGAAGATTACTATGGACCGATTGTTGTTCCGAAGAAAGGCGAAGTGATCCACCTTTCGAAGAGGAACTATCTGAAATGGAAGATCTTCATCGAACGGGAAGGCAACACGTGTTCACTCGTCGACACCAGCGTGTATGTCGACAACAGGCCGACGGTAACTTACACCGTCAAGCACAACTATTATTTCATGATGGGAGATAACAGAGAAAATAGTCTCGATAGCCGTTTCTGGGGATTCGTCCCGTTCAAGAACATAGTCGGCCAGGCTATGATTATTTATTGGTCGTGGGACCCCCATATTCCCATGTGGGATATTTTCTCGAAGATCGGGAGCATCCGTTGGGGCAGGATCGGGATGCTAATACACTAGCTTCTCAAGCCTCCTCTTCTCCGCTAGGGGTATATGTACACATTCCCTTCTGTGAGAAGAAATGTTTCTACTGTGATTTCTACTCACTTGAGAATCACTCTCAACGGGGTGCGTTCATCGACGCCCTCGTTAAAGAACTCTCATTGTTTGGGGAGAAATACGGGCGACGAAAAGCGGATACCATATTCTTCGGCGGAGGAACTCCCTCACTTCTAACTCCATCCGAACTCGGACAAATCCTTTCTGCCATTGATAGCTCATTCCAGATTTCGGAGAATCTCGAGTTTACACTCGAGTGCAATCCGGGAACGGTTGACACCGCCTACCTGAGCGAGTACCGTTCACTCGGCGTGAACAGGCTGAGCTTCGGAGTTCAGTCCTTCTTTGACGATGAGCTAAAATTCCTCTCAAGGATACACAGCGCGGAGGAAGCTGTCAGTGCGGTTGATAAGGCCAGACACGCAGGCTTCCACAATATAAACATTGACATGATTTACGCTCTTCCAGGTCAGACAACAGAACGGCTGCTTGAAAACTTAACCAGGGCGGTATCTCTTGGGACGGAACACATCTCCGCCTACAGCCTTATAGTCGAACCAGGTACACCGCTTAACGCTGCAGTAGAAAAAGGCGAGATAACACCGAGCCTGGAATCCACTGAAATGGATATGTACGAGGTCGTGATGGAATTCATGGAAAAGAATGGGTTCATTCACTACGAGATATCTAACTACTCACGGCCAGGTTATCGCTGTCGACACAACCTGAAGTACTGGAACGCCGAGCATTATGTGTCATTCGGACCGAGCGCGCATTCCTATCTTGACGGTCAGAGATGGTGGAACGTATCGAGTCTTGCAACTTATTTGTCAGAGTTAAACTCCGGAATCATCCCCGTATCAGTAAGAGAGAAGCTGACCCACTCCCAACTCCTCGACGAATTCGTGCTTCTCCATCTTCGGCAGGGATTTCTGAACATACCGGAGTTCGCCGCGATATTTTCCGCTTCCATTCCTCGGAGCTTGATAGCCGAACTGGAAACTGCGGGGTATTGTAATTATGACGGTGAAATGATTCAGCTGACAAAGAGCGGGTTCAAAGTAAGCGACGAAATATCGGCGAGAATACTTTCCCGGATCTCAAGTCCGACATAGTTTACCCCTTTTACTTCCGGCAATCCTTCATCTGGTTGATCCCCCATCTCGTTCCAGAAGGAGATAATCCTTCACTTCTACAAAGTCGTCCATAAGAGTCCGCAGATTCCTGAAGGAATCTTGAGTGACAGTTAAGAATCTTGAACGCAACACTTCGCGTTCCTCCAGAGTCAGACTTGACAGAATAATCTCCAATGAGCCTGTGAACTTAGTGATTAGCGACTTGAGTTCTTCCGCCGCGATCTCTTTTGTCCTATCGTCAAGTTTCTCATCGGATAGGAGTCGCGTCACTTTCTGAAAGCTCTTAGCGTAAAACGCCAGATCATTAAACGCGACCGACATGCCTCCGCGCATAGCTCTCTCATAGAAAAGGGATAAGACGTCCGTATTTTCAAGGCGACGGCCCATAAGTTGGGCAACAATCGCCGTGAACTCATCGCCGCGAAGATTCGGGTTCAATTTCTAGTTTCAGGCCTTTTGTCTGTTTTAAAACATAATTCCTTATCTCGCTAGGAGATGCCCCCGCGACAAGTCTATTCCCCTTGTCAAGCTGCGAGTTAAGGAGAGACACGAAACCCTTTTTCCGCTTTGCAGACGCAAGATCGACGTAGCGTTCCCCGGTCTTCTTGTTCAGGAACACGGCCTTTTCTCCTGAAAACTTTCCGCGCTTCGCCACGGGTGTTCCGTCGATTTCGACAATATCCAGAGCGAAGTCCAGGACCGGTGCGCTGCTAATGGAAGTGCCGACGCCGTAAAGATCGACCACATCGTTCAATTCGTTGATTGAAAATTCGTTGACTCCTCCGCTGACGAGAATCTTCACATTCTTGAACCCGCGAATGTCCAATTCCCACCTAACCTCTTTACAGATGGCCAGAAAATCTCCCCTTCGTGAGCTTGGGGTGTCAAGCCGGACGCCAAACAACTTTTTCCCCAAAGCTTCTGCCACCCTGATCGATTCGAATTTCTCATCTCCAAACGTGTCGATGAGGACGGTTCGCTGCACAAGTGGATCAATTACCTCATCAAACGCTTTTCCCGCCTCCACGGTATCGCCGAAGAGGAGGATCATAGAGTGAGGCATGGTCCCACTGGCAGTAATACCAAGGACTTCCGCGCCGGCTACAGTGGCAACGCCATCGCATCCACCGATGTAGGCATTGCGATCTATCATAGGAGTAATCGCTGGGTGCATCCTGCGTGCCCCGAAATGGACAACAGGCTTCTCGCCTGCCGCAACTCGAACCCGGGCTGCCTTCGTCGCTATGCCGGACGCCTGGCAGAGAAAACCGAGGAGCGCTGTTTCGTGTATTGCGAAATCTCCGTACAGCCCTTCAACCACCATAACAGGTTCACCGGCATAAAAGACCGTTCCTTCAGACATCGATTTCACTTTGACAGGCAGAGTCTGCAACAGCGCCATGGCTTCATCAAGGCCGGCCAGGACCGCCCATGGATAATTCCTCGGAAACCGCTTGACGACAATTTCGGCCTTAACGCGAGCGTGTACCCCTTTCGCCTTCAGCACCTCCATCGCACGATGGAAGTATATGTCTGTGACTTTCCCTTCAAGAATATCTTGTGCTGTCGCAATGTGAAACGGTTTATCCATAAATCCTTTCCAAACTTAAAAACGACTTTGAGGTAGTGGATTCATTCTGCGCAATCTAAAGCGCTTCATGCACAACATGTTAATGCGTTATTCGACACCGTAAGTTTCGCCTTACAGCCATCCCTTCTTAAGCAGGAAGCTCTTCACAAACTGTGTCAAGACTACGTAACTAAGCAGCGTAAGTACTATTAATGGCCAGTACAACGCAGGCAACCCGACAAAGCCAAGCGCTGCCGCAAATGGAGAGTGCGGTAGGTAAATACCTATTGCCATCACTATGACGCTCGTAAGCATCAACGGCCAACTTGCCCTGCTCTGCAGAAATGGAATCTTGTTAGTTCTGATGACATGTATGATCAACGTCTGTGTCAGCAGCGACTCGACAAACCAGCCTGTCTGGAAAAGCGGACCGCGCGACGGATCCCAGCAATGGAAGAGATAGAGCATCATGAAAAAAGTGGTATAATCAAAGATTGAGCTCACGGGACCGATAAACAGGATGAAGCGCGAGAGCTCACCGATTGACCATGGGCGCGGTTTTGAGACTTGTTCGGGATCGACGTCATCAGTCGGGATCGATGTTTGCGAAATATCATACAGAAGATTATTCGTCAATATCTGTATTGGCAACATCGGCAGAAAAGGGAGGAAGATGCTCGCGCCAAGGACGCTGAACATGTTGCCGAAATTAGAGCTTGCTCCCATACGAATGTACTTCAGAATATTTGCGAAAACCTTTCTTCCCTCGACGACCCCCTCCTCGAGGACCATGAGACTCTTTTCAAGGAGTATCGCGTCTGCTGATTCCTTGGCGATATCCACCGCCGAATCGACTGAGATACCGACATCGGCGGCCCGAAGGGCGGCAGCATCGTTTATGCCATCCCCCATAAAACCTACTGCATGCCCCTTTGATTGTAGGGCTTTAACGATCCTCTGCTTGTCCGCTGGCGACAACCTCGCGAAGACCGTGGTCTTCTCGGCAGCTTCCGTAAGATCAACGTCCGACATCTGAGAAACGTCGCTCCCCAGCAGCATGTGATCAACCGCAAGGCCGACCTCACTACAAATCTTCTTTGTCACTAATTCGTTGTCGCCGGTGAGAACTTTCACGGCGATCCCATGGTTCTGAAGCGCCTGGATGGCAGGGGAAGCAGTTTCCTTGGGCGGATCAAGGAAGGCGAGGTACCCCTTCAGTATCATCCCGGTTTCATCATCCTTGGTGTACGCTTGCTTCCGATCCAGGTCTCGATACGCGAGAGCAAGTACCCTGAAGCCATCCCGACTCAGCCTTTCATATTCCTCTTTAAGGTCGGTGATGAGAACCGGATCAATCGGATGGACCTCGCCATCCAATTCAAAATCATTACATCTCTTAAATATCTCTTCCGGCGCTCCTTTGGTGATCATCCTGGTTTTCGCGTCCGGCAGCTCCACAACTACCGACATGACCTTTCTGGAAAAATCGAAAGGTATCTCATCGACCTTCTTATGTTCCGGGATGTGAAGTTGTTCGTGAATTTCCCTTCGCGCAAGTATGGCCCTGTCAAGTATGTTCCTTAAGCCCGTCTGGAAATGGCTGTTCAGATAAGCGAGCATAAGGACATCGTCGTCTTCGTTTTGAACTACATCGCAGTGCTGTTCCAGGATGACATGATCGACTGTCAGAGTGCCGGTCTTATCCGTACACAAGACGTCCATCGCCCCCAGGTTTTGTATCGAATTAAGTCGTTTAATAATGACCTTCTTCTTCGACATCGCTATCGCGCCTTTGGAAAGGCACACGGTAACTATCATAGGGAGCATTTCGGGAGTCAGGCCGACCGCGACCGCGAGAGCGAAAAAGAATGCCTCGCGCCAGCTTCCCTTTGTCAGGCCGTTAATTAGGAACACGAATGGCACCATCACGAACATAAACCGCAGCATAAGCCATGTGAAGCGCTTGACACCCTTGTCGAAGCTCGTCTCCTGTGTCTGAGACGTAATGAGCCCCGCCATTTGTCCGAGATAGGTCTTAAAACCGGTATGCACTACCAAGGCGGCACCTGATCCACTCTCCACGCTCGTTCCGAGGAAGCAAAGGTTCTGCGACTCAAGCGGAGAACGGGTCTCCCCATTTTGGAGAGTATCAAATTTCTCCACAGGAAGCGACTCCCCCGTCAAACTGCTCTGGATAACGAACAAATCTTTCGAGGCCAGAAGCCTGACGTCTGCCGGGATCATATCCCCGGCCGCAAGTTTCACTACATCCCCGGGCACGATTTCGGCAAGAGGGACCTCCTTAGGAGCGCCATCGCGCAGCACCGTTGCCGTTACATGGATCATGGCTTTCAACTTTGCGGCAGCAGTATCTGCGCGATACTCCTGTACGAATCTGAGGACGATTCCCATCACGACCATGACGCCGATGATGACGGCCGTTTCGACATCCTGAGTTAGAAGTGAAACGGTCGCGAGAACGGCAAGGAGAATGACGAGAGGGTTTACGATTGCGCTGATGAGGAGCTTAAGCCCGCCATTCCTTTTCTCGCGTACCACAACGTTAGCCCCATACTCTTCGAGTCTCCGCTCGGCCTCCTCGCTTGTTAGGCCCTCTTCGGAACTGTTATGAAATTTGTAAAGCTCATCCACAGGGCTCGTAGACGCCTTCAAGAGTTCCGGTGATAAGTCAATCCGATTTCCACCCGCTCGAACAGTAGGGAAAATCTTCGGCAATATATTTGGGAGAGATAATCTCATATCTTCTGTTCTCCGTCGACTTTCAAGGTCGAAGCGAATCGAAAGTTCAAAGAGTTACTGTGCCAATTTTCAGATAATTGCTTTAATAAACCGTTCGAGAACCACCCGGTATGTTGCGGTCAAAAGTGACTTCGCGCTTGAGTGCCTCGGTGCAAAGCACCAGCCGCACATTCGTCAAAATAATTTATGAGTGCGCCCTCGAAGATGCCATGGCTATCGGGATAATATTATCAGAGCGAAACAGAACATACGAAGCCGGACAGCAACCACTGAATCAACCCGGGCACAGCTCCCTAATCCTCGCGGCCACCGCGTCGGAAGCGCCGAGGTGCTGATCAACAAACGTTTTCGCCACCTTCCCCGCCTTTTTCCGGGCAGCATCGTCGACCACCATCCGGTGCAGCAAACGGTAGGCTCCTGCCTGATCCTTCACGTAAAACAAACCGCCGGTCTCAAGTAGCTTAACCGCTTCGTCGGACCTCTCGATGCGAGGTCCTGTTATTATCGGCACTCCGTAGACAGCAGGCTCCAGGACGCTGTGCACTCCGGCTCCAAACCCGCCTCCGACGTACGCGACATCGGCAAGGACGTAGAGTTGTGTTAAGATTCCAACCCGATCCACTATTAAAGCGGAAAAGTTGTTCCCATCTTCCTCTTTTAATTCAGAAAGCACCTTTGCCTCTGGAAATTCCTGTCGGATTCGCCCCACCTCTTCAGTGGTAGGTTCATGCGGCACGATCACGACACTAAGCGACTGGAGCTTTCCGAGCAGCCTCTTCAAACCGCCCGAGACGATCTCGATATCCCTGTGCCACACGCTCCCCAAAACAAGGACTGTCTTCCGGGCCTTGTCTATACTGAAAGGAAGCGCTTTTGTCACGTTATTCGTGACACTCCGGCTGAACACTCGATCGAATCTTGTATCTCCGACAACGGTCGCAACATCGGATCCCAGGAAGAAGTCAAACATCTTCTTGTGTTCTCTGGTAGTCGTGAGTATTTCGTGAGGGATACCATATAACTGTTTATAGAAATTTTTGAGAAACGTTGCTCTCTGGAACAGTTTTATTGGGAAGGTTGCGTCTGCCAGGATAATTTTTGTACCACGCCTCTTCGCCTCCTTTAGGTGATTCATCCACAGATCGTATCTCATTATCACTGCGACCTGAGGCTTGACGATCGAAATGAACTTGCGTGCGTTTGTCGGCGTGTCTATCGGAAGATAAGTGACAACGTCGGCAAATTGATAGTTCCTGGAATATTCATATCCCGACGGGGAGAAGAAGGAAGCGATAATATGATAGCCGGATTTCTTCAGAATTTCGATTATCGGTTTAGCCTGCTCGAATTCACCCAATGATGACGCGTGGAACCAAATCCTCTTGTCCTCCGGCACGCGCGAGATGTTATCCTTAAGGGCACTGAATAGTTCCGCTCGACCTCTGAGTCCCCTCCTCGCTTTGCTGTCGAACAGCGAGATTAAGGAATACGCAAGGTGCATCAGGTTGATGAAAACGTACGAGTAAAGAAAATCGGCGACGACTGATTCTTTCTTTATCTCTTGCTTAACCATAATTCCGGATCCTGCTTTTTTGTGTTCAGCCAGACTTCAAAATGCAATATGGATCCGCCGAGAGATTCGCCGACAGTCCCAATGGGCTGGAGTGCTGTGACCTTTTCTCCTTCCCTGACGAAGATATTCGATAAATGCGAATATACGGTTCTAAGGCCGTTGTAATTATCTATTATGATCAGATTCCCATATGAAGGCAGCCAGAAGATCCTCGAGACCACACCGTCGGCGACGCTTCTCACTTGGGAGTTGTCTGGTACCGCGATGTCGATTCCATAATTTAGAGTGACCGTCTTGAGGACAGGATTTTCCTGTTCCCCGTAGTTCGCGACGACTCTTCCCTGAGATACGGGCCACGGGAGGTGTCCCTTCAACCCGGTGAGGCTTTCGGCCAAAACGGATGGAGCGCCTTCACTGTAATTATTATAATTGCTCTTTCGAGCGGGCTTCTTCCTAGATTCTTCAGCAATCAGATTCTGGATAAGGCTCTCAAGTTCCGCCGCCGCCGCCTGTGACCGCTTTAGTTGTTCGGCATAGATTCGCTTGCTCTTCCGGAGTTGGTAGATCACTCGCCGGTGTTCCACTATACTCGATGCAAGCCGCGTTTCTTCCACGTTTTTTCGTCTAAGGTAATTCTGCTGCTCAGCCAAACGTTTTCCGAGCTGCACGCGAAGCGACGTGAGTTTTTCTTTCTCAGAGGTGATCGAATTCAAGTCAAGCCTTGTCTGGTCGGAAAACCTCTTCAAATACTCATAGCGGACGAGCATCTCGTTGACAGATTGAGACGTGAGGAGCAGCTCAAGATCATGCATTCTCCCCTGTTCATAGAAACCTCTAGCGAAGCTCGCGTACTCTTCCCTAAGATTTTCGAGATTTGCCGATGCGTCGCTGATTTTCTTCTCGACTGATGAAATATCCCTCGAGTTGTTGCTGATCTGATTCGAGATTCTGTTTATGGTCAGCCGGGTTTTTAGATTACGCTTCTCAAGATTGTCCAGGGTGGCCAGAGACACGGACTCTTTCCGGTTGCTCTCCGCGAGCCTTCTCTGGTAAAGTTGAATGTTGCCCCTGATCCTTGAGAGTTCCTGCTTCTTCTTGCTAAGCTTAGGCCTTTGTTGGCCTGGCGCTGAAGGCGCAAGAAAAGCCGAACAGATCAGTACGGCAAATAATTCAATTAAGAATGACTTCCTTCGCATCGGACGGCACATTAAATTCGACGCTCTTCTTCTTATTAAGAGAAGCATCTCGATAATAGAGTTTTGCTGATACACCATGTTTTAGGTCTTCAAACGAGACGCTTCGTGGAAAATAGCCGCTTCCAAGGTTTTCGAAATCGGAATACTGGATTTTCATGATTGTCTCCCCCCCGATAGTCTTGACGTATTCCTTTGTCCGCATGTACTCCCCATCCACCGTATACTTCTCCACGGTATCCTGACTAACGTAAGTGAAACTTACTGTGCTTCCGTCAGCATGCCGATACAGTTGAGGTTCGTACATATTGCTCACCGGAGGCATCAGATCGAGAAGAAGATTCGTAAACGATGATCCGTCAGAGGCTATCATAAGGAAATTTCTGAGATTGGCTGACGTTGGCTTTCCCATGAAAAGAACGTTGTGCAGACTATTATATACCAGAAGAGTGTCTTCGGTTAGACGCACTTGCGCCACCTTTATGCCGAAGGGGCCGTACAGACTCACCATGGCCGATGACGGTCTATGAATCGCCATGTCGAAGCTCGCGGAATACGCTCCCTGCTTAGTCTCAAAGCTGCCGTAACCGCTCGTATTGAAATATTGAATCGCGTTTGACTGTGTCTGAATTTCATCGGCAACCTTCTGGGCCGTCACTCCGGACAAATCAACATAGTATGATGTCGCCGCGCATCCGACAAACAAAACGGAGAAAAGAACAAATACAGAAAACCGGATCAAGATTTGGCTTTCTCAATTTTCTCTTTGAGGTTGGTTTTGGTTGGATCGCTCTGAAGCGCCTTCTCCCACTGTTCAACTGCTTTAGACCTTTCGCCCATCTTCTCGTAAATGTCGCCCAAGTGCTCTTCTAATGTCGCCGGTGAACCGTCAGCCTTGGTCCTTTTGGAGAGCGCCTTCCGCACAAACTCTTCCGCCTTTTTGTAGTCGCCAAGCTTGAAATAAACCCAGCCCATCGTGTCCAGATACGCGCTGTTCTTAGGATCCAATTCGATGGCACGCTTGGCCATCTCCAGCGCCTTCTCCAAATCTATTCCCCGTTCCGAAAGGCTGTAAGCGAAGTTATTAAGGATGAGCGAGTTCTTCGAATCGAGTTTAAGTGCGGTCTCGTACAGTCTATACGCGTCGTCATACCTGTGCAGCGCCTCGTAGACCTGTCCCAGTATGCTGAGCGCGTCGGTCTCCGTCGGCTTGATTGAGAGAGCCTTCTCAAGCGGCGCCACAGCCTCCTCGTTCTTCCCTTCCTGGTTGAGCGCTAGTCCGAGAAACAGGTTAATCCTATAATCATTTGGAAAGAATTTAACAGCGTCGGACATGACTGCCGCCATCTTGTCATATTCCTTCCCCTGGTAGTAGAGGATCCCGAGCGCCTGCCACGCGTTTACGTTGGTAGAATCAAGTGCTATCGACTTCTTCAGATAAACTGCTGAAGTGGAATCCTCGTGCGCGTACGAAGCGCCAAGTCCCGCCATAAGGTATGAGCGAGCATCGTTTGGATAGAGCCTCAGCAGTTTCGCGAATATTTCCTGGGCAAAAGGAACAATGCTTGAATCCTGCTGCATCTCATTCAAATAGAATTGTCCAATCGCAAATTTCGCATCGGCCCTTGTCGAATCGGAGGTGAATATAGTGTCCAGTAGGCTGTCGGCACCCGAGAAATTCTTCATCCTTAGGTACACTGTTGCTTCTCGGGCCATGAGGTCGTAATTATTCTTGTTCCCGGCCATCATATCATTGAGGATATGTAACGCGTCCTCATTTTTCCCCACCTGCATGTAAAGATCAATCAGCATTTCCTTCAAAGGGACATTTGACGGATCGAGACGAAGCATGGCGTCGACCACGCCGATTGACTTGTCGTATTCGTTGGTAGTGTTGTATATCCTGACTAGCTGCATCATGGTCGCAAGGTCCGGACCGGTAAACCTGAGCGACCTTTGATACAATTCAGCGGCCATCTTGGGTTGGTCCTGTTCATACAATCTTGCAAGGACAAGCATATCCTCGACATCCGTGCTGTCAGTCGAAAGGATCTTTTGATATTCTATTTTGGCGCTGTCGATATTAAAATCGGATAGATAAGCTTCTGCCAGCGTTCTTCTAAAACGAATTTGATTCGGATCGAGCTGAACGGATGTCTTCGCCTGGTCGATGGCCATCTTGGGTTTTCCAAGTCGCATATAATCTCTGGCCATCGCATCGAAAATATTCGGATCCTTATAAGTCATCAACGCTTCTTGATACTCAAGAATGGCCTGCGCGTATTCCCCTTTCACGTCATTCAGGTTACCCGCGATGAAATGATCCATCGCCGCACGATAATTCGGATCGGTTGCCGACAAATCCCGCTCGGATTTCCTGGGTGCCGAGGGGGTCCCGATCTCACTACCGGCAGAGCATCCCATGATTCCGATCGTGCAGGCGCATAAAATAGTTAACACAAATTTGAACACTTTATCTCCTCGTCGGTAAATTTAACTTTGGATGGTGTTCCAAACAAGAAAGGAAAGCGGACACGAACTCACCTAAATGTCCGTTCCGCCTTTTTTACTTCCCAGCGATTCGAAGGCGGTTGATCGCACGTGCCAGCGCGGCGCGTGCTCTCGCGATATCCGTTCCAGGCTCTTTCTTGTTCAACCTCTCCTCCGCGCGCTCTCTTGCCGCACGCGCTCTCCCCACGTCTATCTGACTTTTCGGCTCAATCGCATCTGCGAGGAAACTGGCAACGTTGTGATTGACCTCAACAAACCCTCCGCTCGTGGAGTAGACCAGCTCATTGCCTGTTTGGTCCATTATCCTTAACTCGCCAATCCCGATAGTCGCAAGAAGCGGCGCGTGACTCCTCAGGACCTGGAACGAACCGCTGACTCCAGGCGCAGTTAAGATTTCCACGTCGCCCGAGAAAACACTTTTCTGCGGCGTGATCACTTCAAGCTTGAAAAGTCTGTCGCTGTTGTTTGTATTATTCGCGTTGTTCCCGGCCATCATGCTGCCTGTAATTTCTTCGCCTGTTCTTCCGCCTCGTCGATCGTGCCGGCCATGTACAGCGCGCTCTCGGGCCACTCATCACAATACCCGTCGATTATTGCCTTAAACCCGGCGATGGTATCGTTCAACTTGACGTATCTGCCTTTCCTCCCTGTGAACGCCTCTGCCACTGAAAAAGGCTGCGAGAGGAATTGCTGAATCTTCCTCGCCCTTGAAACTGTAAGTTTGTCCTCATCGGACAGCTCGTCGATGCCGAGGATATTTATGATATCCTGAAGATCTTTGTATGTCTGTAAAATCTCTTTCACCGACCTTGCGACTTTGTAGTGCTCATGACCTACGATCAATGGATCAAGTATCCTCGATGTTGAATCAAGAGGATCAACCGCCGGATAAATGCCAAGGTCGACGATCTGTCTGCTCAGAACAGTGGTCGCGTCGAGGTGACCGAACGTCGTGGCAGGGGCCGGATCCGTCAAGTCATCGGCCGGAACATATATCGCCTGGACTGAAGTTATGGAGCCGCGCTTTGTAGAAGTGATGCGCTCCTGGAGGGCTCCCATCTCTGTAGCGAGAGTGGGCTGATACCCCACGGCAGACGGCATGCGTCCAAGAAGTGCAGAGACTTCAGAGCCAGCCTGCGTAAACCTGAATATGTTATCGATGAAGAGAAGGACGTCTTTTCCTTCTGAGTCACGGAAGTATTCCGCCAGCGTCAGCGCGGTCAAAGCCACTCTCTGGCGCGCGCCCGGAGGTTCATTCATCTGACCGAACACCAGCGCCGTCTTCCCTATTACGCCTGACTCATTCATTTCAATCCAAAGGTCGTTGCCTTCACGAGTTCTCTCACCGACGCCTCCGAACACAGAGTACCCGCCATGCTGGGTCGCTATGTTGTGGATAAGCTCCTGTATGATAACAGTCTTGCCAACTCCGGCTCCTCCGAAAAGACCGGTCTTCCCGCCGCGAGAGTACGGCTCGAGTAAATCTATGACCTTAATGCCTGTCTCAAACATTTCTTTTTCGGTGCTGAGGTCCTCAAACTTCGGCGCAGGCCTATGTATAGGATACTCAGTCTTCGCATCAAGATTACCCTTGCCATCGATCGGCTTTCCGATGACATTAACCATTCTTCCAAGGACCCCGGGACCAACGGGTACCTTTATCGGGCTTCCTGTGTCCTGAACCGCCATTCCGCGCACCAATCCATC
>JAJYRM010000233.1 GCA_021794075.1 Bacteroidota bacterium
CTTTGAAATGAATATCCGTCTGCATTAGGCGAATTCTCAACTCCAATTATCCCGAACTTGAAAGCGCTTTGGAGCGAATCGCCCGATGGCCATCCCCAACCACCATATATCGTCCCCGTATATGGTACGAACTCGCCGATAAACCCAGGATATCTTACAATTGTTGTGTCTAACGTTGATGAGACTGGAATGTCTTTGAGTATTGAAGATCTCGCCGATGAACTTCTTAATGTGCCATCTGATCGCCCCACTTCGGACTGCGAAAAAGCATTGTTCCAAAATACCAGAACAAATATTGCTAACGCTGCAACTCGTTGGTACTTCGCATTCATATCTCGGTACTCCTTTTTTGGTAAATATTGTATTCAAAATGGTTCTATCCCTTTGGGCTAAACATCCGGAATTCGAAACGAAAAGCCCGTACGCCGAAGATTTAACTCCCCCGTCACGCCAGTCGATACGACTATAGGGCCTGAGGATTCCGGACATTGCGCACATTTCCTTTCCTTAGCTCTTGTGCCATTGTCAATGCTCAGCGGAGATTTAACAGGGATAAGCAACTTCTGGAGGTGGACGCCTCTCTCTGGATATTGCAGGTTCGTGCACTCTTTGCGGCAAGAGTGCTGTTGAGTCGCTCAATAAGTAAAACATTGGCACCATCGAAAAGGTTTCATAGCACCCGTGGCGGAAGAAGATATCGGGCTGATGCATCGGTCATGATGAGAAGAAACGGGAAATCGGCCGGATGTACACATCTACGAAACCGGTTCTTTCATCTATATAACTGCGAAATCGGTGCCAAAACCCTTCTGCTCGTGATAAGCCCAACTCTTAGCGTAGCACACCATTAGACGGTCATTTACGAGCTTGCCAGCAAACGAGCCAGGAATTGACAACTGTCACAGCTACGCAATTTTTACCGACAAAATGGAAAGAGATACTTATATCATGTGATGTGACAATCTCGCAGTCAGAATCCGCTCACGGCATAGAGGTTAATAAGCTGATGTCCATTCGCCGTAAGTGTCACTTTGACTGGATGCATTCCCAATCCTCTCTTCAGTTTTGAATTATGCGTACGCGCGATAAACCCGAGACTCCCGTAGCACACTCGTGCAACAGTCGCTGCACCGCAGGCAGCCTTCAGGACTTACAGGAAGATGCGGAAAATAAAAGCTCAGAGATGGGGGGTAAATAGAATAGGCAGGAATGGAGAAGAAATTTCGGAGAGAAGAAAGAGGCGGGTCAAAAAACCGGGAGGGAGTTTGATGTCTGGGAGGGATCAAGCGAAACAAACGATAGGACTATCCGATTGAGGAAAGCTCCAGCTCTTCAAGGAAGCTTCGAGCGACTTCCATGGAAGCCATATTTACCTCGACAAGGAGGGCCATCCTTGATGAACTGACCTCCATCCAATTAGGACATTCGATAATCTCACCGACCTAATTTTCGGTTCTATCCGATTTGCAGCATACCCGGTTGAGAATTTCAAACATGGTCTCGCCTACCCGCGTGACTTATTCTACCGTAACACTTTTCGCCAGATTTCTCGGCTGATCAACGTTGCAACCGCGTTCGATGGCCATATAATAAGAGAGGAGCTGCAGCGGTATAACCGAAAGTATGGGACTGAGGATTTCGAGCGTCCTGGGAATTGCGATAATGTGATCGGAAAGGTCCTTCAAACGTCCATCGGCCTCGTTTGCAACCACGATCACCTTGCCCTTCCTAGCCAGGACCTCCTGTATGTTGCTCAAGCTCTTGTCGTATGTGGAGTGACCCAGTGCTATGAACACAGCTGGCATGTCCTCGTCTATAAGCGCGATCGGGCCGTGCTTCATCTCTGCTGCAGGATAACCCTCCGCGTGTATGTACGAGATCTCCTTCATTTTCAGCGCGCCCTCGAGAGCCACGGGAAAATTCACACCCCGTCCAAGGTACAGAAAGTTTCTTGAATCTCTGAACTCTTCAGCGATCTCTTTAATCCTTTCCTTCTGGTCCAAGATCTGACATATCTTTTCGGGCAGGCGATGCATCTCCTCGATGATTTCTTTACCTTGTTTCGCATCCAATGTTTTCCTCTTTCGAGAGACAAGCAGATTTATAAGGTTAAGAACCGCAAGCTGCGACGTGAACGCCTTCGTAGAGGCAACGCCGATCTCGGGTCCCGCGTGAATATAAACACCGGCATCCGTCTCCCTGGCTATCGTGCTTCCGACAACGTTTACTATTCCATAGACAGGAATGCCTGCTCTTTTCGCTTCGCGGAGGGCGGCGAGTGTGTCGAGAGTCTCACCGCTCTGGCTGATCGCCCAGACTACGTCGCCTTCCATAAGCACAGGTTTGCGGTACCTGAACTCGGACGCGTAGTCCACTTCTACCGGCATCCTCGCGTACTGTTCCAGGATGTATTTCCCTACCAAGGCCGCGTGCCAGGACGTTCCACACGCGAGTATAACGAACCGTTTCGCGTTAGTGACTTTGTCCTCCACGTCCCGCAGGCCTCCCATCGTGGCGATGCCTTCATCGTCTTTTAACCTACCTCGGAACGCATTCAGAATAGTTTCCGGCTGTTCGCTGATCTCTTTCTGCATGAAATGGTCAAAGCCGCCCTTTTCGATCTGCTCTAGATTAAATGTCAGATATTCAGCTTCGCGATTTATCGTCTCGTCATCCAGGTTTTTCAGAGAAACGTTATTTCTTGTAACGACGGCGATTTCGTTGTCGTGCATG
>JAJYRM010000234.1 GCA_021794075.1 Bacteroidota bacterium
GCTGCCGTATGCAGGCGTGACTCCTTTTATCACCCTCATCGCGATCTTTGCCGAGCCGTCGACCGAATACCACCAGTAGTAAGAAGGCTTCTTCGTCGGATCCGGAGACGGAGTGTGGGACTTAACTGCTCCATTTTCGGTAACGTTATAGAAATATGTCCCCACAAACATCTTATCGACGAGCTCGGCGTATCCGGTGCGGTAGTATGTTGGATCGGCCCAGCTGTAATGCCTGGCGGGATTGTAAGTCCTGCTTGCCCAGTTCACTCCCATTTGATAATAAATCGGGTACCACGCGCCGACGTAGTCGGAGAACACGATCCTCGGATCGATCTTCTTGACGCTGTCCCGCACCTGCTTAATGAAATTATATATCACTGCCGAATGCCACTCTATCCATTTCCTGAACAGCGGACCGGGAACCTGCTTTTCCTTTCCGCCGGGAAGAGTCTCGTACGTAAAAATGTCCTGTGGCCATTTCTCAATCTTATGGCCGATGAACTTTTCAAATGCATATCGTGAAACATCACTGAAGTCGGCGTCATCCGTGATTTTGCTATTGGGGTACCTGGCTCCGTCAAGGACTATTCCGTCTGGCTTGTACATTCTTAGAAGTTCCTGCCAGAGTGAAATCTCATATTCACGAACCTGCGGAAGAACAGGGTTCACGAACACCGCGCCGCTTCCGGAAGTCCGGCTCATGGGAACAATTCCTTTAGGAGTATAGACCTGGCATTGCCAATCGGGATGTGTCGTATAAACTATTCCTTCATGTCCCTTCTCTTCCCCTTCCTGAAACATTTCCATGCCGAAATAGACCTTTAGGCCAAGCTTGTGACCCTCCTTAAGAACTACCGCCGGGAAGTTGTAATTGTCAGACCTCCTGAAACCGTGGAGCTCGTGCAGGACAGGGGCGATGTGACTAGGATAAAGTACGCGACTGTCGGTACCTTTCAGACCGAGAATGACGCCTGTGAACCCCACCGACTTCGCCTCCTTGAGCACACGATCCACACCCGATTTGGTTCCAAGTCTTTTGAAATTTGCGTGAGCGTCCATCCAAAGGAAAGACTCTTTTTTATGGACGGGCGCCGCGCCGGCATCGAGACTCCCTAATGTCAATAGGCAAATCAGCATCACTGTGACACGATACATGTTTTCCATTCTCCTTCACTATCACTACTTGAACTTTTCAATCGAGGATTCCTTCCGAGCAGAAAAGGCTTGTCAGCAAGTCGATTCCGTTTCATTTTTATGGAGAATATCGAGCCGGGTCACACACCTCTTTTGTTTCAGCAACCGGAGGCAGAAGGCAAAGGCCCCGGACGAGAATAAGCTTGGCGAAAGGTGCGTGCACGGCGATGAAATCCTCGACTGGGGGCGACCGACATTCATTGTTCCCACGGCCTATCTATAAACAGCGAACGGATCGAGCCGTTGAGCGTATGACATCAACATGAACATGGAAAGCTGCGAGGAACCCGGTTTACCCGACATGGCAGTCGGAAAGAGCAGCCTCATTTCGCGGTCGCCGATTTCGGTCAATCCGATTTGTCCAGGCAAATAATGCGAGTAAATATACTCCTGAAATGGAAGGCCGCCGTATTTTGCCCCCCACCAACTAAGAAGTGGCCACTTCCTCTTTTCGAGGGAGGTTTGCTGCTGGCCTTTTGCCCAGTTTATGCACCAGTGAATCTGTGATTCTGCAGAACTTTTGATCGCGCTGATTTTGCTCAGATAGGGCCAACCTGCCGAATAGCATTCGAGGACGTACATCGGTAGAGACGGTCCTTGATGTGCCAGCGGTAACGGCTGCATCGTGGCAAGGTCTTGCTTGTCAAGCCATTTGACAATTCGCAATGCGACGTCCAGGTAGCGTTTATTCCCTGTGTTCCGGTAAAGCATGAACGAAAAAGAGCCGAACAGACTAGAGCTGCACCACCATGCTCTATTAAACTGCGGCCAATACCCATCTGTCACTCCGCCGGAAGGGCGGACAAACCTCCTTATGACCAGCGAGGCGAACTTCTCGACGGAATTTAGCAGACGTCTTCGCTCAGCCCCTTTGCATCTTACGGCCGTCGAAAGCACTCCCATCGCAATCGACGAACAATCGGCAGCATACCAATCGCCCTTTTTCTGTCCGGGCTTCCGACCGTAGTCCATGTAATAAGCGCCGGCAGGAATCATCTTCTTCTGATAAGTCACCATTCGATCAGCCCAATCGCGGCAGGCGTCGAGATACTTCATGTTTCCGGTCATGTCATAAGCGACACACAGGCTTCGAATGCCGTACGAGTCTACGAAGAAAGGACGCTTGCCATTGTTGTGTTTGATACTGACGATAGCTGAATCACACAACCGATAAAATTGTGACCGGAACCCGGACGGGGCAGCTACGTTAACATCTGATCGCCGGCTCACAAGAGAACCCATCGTGGAAGCCGATGCGCGATTTTGGAAGAGCGGCGAAATAGCAAATAGGATCGAAAGAAGAAGAGTCATTGTGAATTTCATGTGAAGTTTCTCCAAGGTTGCTTATGATGTTTTCTATTTTGTTTTAAAGGTCGTTTGCCTTCTTTAACGGCGCCGGTTATTTCGTTTCAGTTCCAAACATGACCTTCACAGTTTGCGGCATCACTTCATCGATTCTGGAGTCTCTGGTAAGAGACCAGAAACTCTGATGTTCTTCTAATAATATATCGGTACATAAAATCCAGCTTTGTATCCAGC
>JAJYRM010000106.1 GCA_021794075.1 Bacteroidota bacterium
TCATGTAAGTATAAGCCGGAAGCGCCGTACCGACGACGAAGACAGCCTGACCGCTGCTCGTGTAGCCGCCAAAGTTCAGTCCGCCTATGCGGTTACCGACGTAATGCCAATCGGCCTCGAGCGTGAAATTATTCCAGGTGTACGTGCCAAGAAGGTCGCCGATTGAGTTCGGGATTCCGTTTAGTGCGAAGCTCCCGCCGCTCGCGTAAGTAGCCTTAAGGAGCGTCCAGTTTCCTCGCAGGTACAGACCTGACACGGGCATCCAGGTCGCATCAGATTCAATTCCGTAAGCGTTTTGGTTCAGACCATAGTTCGTCACCCACACCACTGATCCATTAGGCTGGTTCACAGCTCCCTGGCTGGTGATGTTGGTCAGGTTTGCCCAAAACACGTCCGCATTGAAAGCAAATACGTCACTATAATATTTGAAACCGCCTTCGTATTGCAATGTGTGCTCATCCTGGAAAAGGGCAATCTGTGCCGGCACACCTTGCAGCAAGTTGTCGAGGGATGGCATTTCATAGCCACGGCTGAAGTTCGCGTAGAAAGCAAACACTTGCGGCAAGATGTCGTAATTGAGCCCTGCCGTGAATGACCAGTCGTGGAGCCAGGTGCTCATATGTCGATAGCTCCCATTTCCCCACGCGATGCGCGCATATGGCGGAGTAGTGGAGTCAACGGGAGCGCCGTTGGGTTGAACCGTGGAATTATTCTCGGTCGTCTGAACAAATCCGTCACCTTCCCAGCGAGCTGACAGATTTAGCCGCAGCCTGTCTGTTACCATCATCTGGTCGCTTATCACTCCGTCTAAGATACTCGCCTGTCCCTGGCCGTTTACATAGTATGACATATAGTTCGTGAATCCATTCTGTGTTATGTCGAGCGTCTTGGTGGCGCCTGTTGTGGGGTCGATGTAATTCACCGTCGCATCCAGGAAATGAGTAATGTCCTGAACATCGGTTAGGATGGTTGGGAAGTACCAGTGGTTCCCCATCGTGTAGCTGGCAAAATAGAGTATCACGCTAAGGTCATGGTGGTACAGGAAATCTCCTCCAAGATCGAGAGACTTATTGATCTGGAATTGTTCCTGGAATGCTGACATCGGTTTGGCGACATGCCATTCGTTTCCGGGGGATATCAACCCGTTCGTCGGGGTATACTCGGAATTCGGATACGCCGCGTGAGTTCCGTTGGGGTTGAACTGGTTGGTGTAAGTGATGTTTATGTTTGTAGGAGCGTTGTTCACGAACGTCGCGCTGTCAGTACCGTGGAAGTATCCCGCGTGCCACAAACTGGCTGCCTCTTGGGTCTTCCAATAGTCAATCGGCTCTGCGTTACCGGGTATGATTGCGTTCCATTCCTGATAGTTGCTCATTACCTGGAGTTGGTTCTTGACATTCCAGCCATCCGGGAAGTTGAGGTTGATTTCGCCCGTCAGCCAACCAGCGTTCGTCAGAAGTCCGTGTCCGAGGGGAAGTGTGAGTGCTCCATCCGGAGTTGGAACGGAAATGTTAAGCCCTTCCGGAGAGTTGAACGAGCCATAGGTTCCGAAACCCGGCACAAACTGAGGTTTTGACGGGTTGTCGTGCGGAAGGTCGAGGATGAATTGGCTCTTAGAGTTGATGTATTTGCCGTAGAATCTGATGTAGCCGTTGGAAAGAAGCCTGGTCACATTAGCCTGAAGCTGTCCTCCAATGTTGCCGTCAAATCCCGGATCCCTCACGCCATGATCGTACAGATAGAAGCCGCCTAAGTTGAAACGCCATTTCGGTTCGATCGGTCCGTTGACGTCGAAATCGACTTTGGCGAGACCTTGCGTCCCGACCTGGACTTGCGTTTCACCTGCGAGAACGGGGCCGCCGGTTTTGGATATTAGATTGATAACGGCAGCCGGCGTGTTTGAGCCGAAAGTACCCGCGCTTCCGCCGCGCACTACCTCGACGCGCTGGACGTTGTCATCAATTCTAAACAGATTGTCCGTGTTCATGAAGAAGATGTTTTGCGTCGGGAAGCAAGGAATCCCATCCTGCATGAAATTGATGAAGATTGTCCCGTAAATGCCACGCATGGTATAGTTCTCATTCACATAGCCGCCCGAACTCTCAACCCTGGTGAAGCCCGGGACATATTTCAGGAATTCGGTTGTACTGAACGGCTGCGCTAGCGTGAGTTCCTTCGGGCTCACTGTACTGATGGAGTTTGTAGCGTTCAGTTTCTGCACGGGGATAGTCGTTCCTGTCACGACCACTTCGTGCATTCCCAGGAGATCGAGCGGAAGTGAGAAATTCTGTACGGTGGTCTTCCCGTCTGACACCGTAATTCGAAAAATCTCGGTTCGATAGCCTACCGCGCTAGCCCTCAACTCATGCGTGCCGCTCGGTGCGCTCGAGATCGTGTAATTGCCGTCAACATCGGCAGCGGCACCCAGACTTGTCCCGACTATTAACACGTTTGCGAATTGAACCGGGTTACCATTCTGATCCACAACCCGTCCCTTTATCGTCCCCTGTCCGGGCGGATCGTTCTTTGTCTGCGTTATGACAACTTGATTTTCCTTCATGGGTATCCAGCTCAGATTCGTTCCTGCTAGAGTTTCATTAATGGCATCTTCGACGGTGACATTTCTCACCTGCACGCTCACCTGCCGGTCCACCGGAACGATCTCTTTGCTGTAGGAGAAGTGGACTCCCGTTTTCGATGAGATTTCTTTCAACGCCGTCGCGAGAGGAACGTTCTGCAGATCAATTGACACACTGTTTTTTAGGTAGCCGGTTTCGGAGCCAGCAGCGGCGCCAAATGGCTGTGCTCCTCCGGAATTTTCAGATGAATATTCTGATGAGGGATCAGCTGCTTGGGCGCAGACGTCCGGGACGCTCAGCGAGAAAGCGGCGATCGCCAACCCGATCAGAATCGTGTAGAGCTTTTTCATCGCTTAATCCTCCTCATCTTTGTTTAACGCTGTCTTACAAGGGGTTCCTCGTTGAAAAGAGGACCGAGTCATTGGACGCTTTATAGCTGATTCGCAAGGCGAGTGCTATTATTCTTATAATGTCTTGCCGGGTTTGATGGCTCGTAAATGTGGCCGTTAAAGTTCTCGAGTAAATCGAAGGTTGAGTCGCATAACACTTAATCCCGTAATTCCACTGAAGCTGTCTGAAAACGTTTCGAATGCGTTCGTTATGAAATATGAGTTCCCCTCTGATCCAGGCTATCTTATCGCCGACGTCCGTGTAAGTCGGCTCAACGGCAATCCTTCCTTTCCTCACGACAGAATACTCTCCGCCTGTGATCGTCGTTGGCCTGGCGTTCAGCTGACCATTAGGCGTAAGGAGAACCTTGCCGTCGGTTACTGCTACCTGTGTTTGTCCGTCGCCGGGCCACGCCGCGATATTGAATTTGGTGCCGACATCCCTGATCACTGCGTCGCTTGTTCTTACGATCAATGGCCTGCGATTGGAATGCACGACCTCGAAGTATGCTTCACCGGTGAGGTGGAATTCGCGTCTCCCGCTGGGAACGTTGGCATATCGCAGGCTGCTCGCGGAGTTGAGAAGAATTCTCGTTCCGTCTTCGAACGAAATTGTGACTCTTTGACCAGATTTAGTGGATATTGTCTCGTGAAGAGCTGCCCGTTCCTGGCTAACAGCCGAGTATCTCTTCGCAACCTCTCTCAGGTAGAGGCCGATGTAAGCGGCTCCGATGAGAACCATCATTACGGCGGCTATTTGCAGGAGACGACCAGGAAGCGATCCTTCGGACGCTTTTGTCGGAACTATTTTATAAAGAAATATTTCCATTTGGTTGGTGCGATCGACGTCAACCGCAACTTCGCCGAGTTTCTTTCTTAAGGATGGTAATGAGCGCCACGAATTCCACTCACCGCTTCGGCCGCCCGATAGCATCCAGATTTCGCGTAACTCATCGAATGTCTGTCTTGATTCCGGGCTGGAATTGATCCATTCTTCAATCTGGAGCCGCTCCCTCTCGCTGCACTCCGAAGCGAGATAACGTCCAACCGCCCTAAACCCACGCCTTGTCAACTGAGTATCTTCCACCAACTTGTTCTGAAAGACTTTACATACACTCTAAATACAAACCAGAACTTCTTTACCCCTATACCCAACCACTATTCTTACCGCCTAAAAGGCGATAGCTCATTCCTGAGGATTTTCAACGCGTGGGAAATTTGATTTTCTACCGTTTTCTGGGAAATTTCCAAGACTCCGGCGATTTCAGTGTAGGTAAGCCCTTCTCGGCGGTTAAGTACGAAAACCAGGCGGCATTTTTCCGGAAGGTGGTCAATCGCCTTGCTAACAGCCATGAAGAGGTCTTTGTCGGCCACTTCGTCGATCAAATCGACGTCGGTACCAGTTGCAAAAGGTTCTCCCTGTTCAGAGGTAGGGAAGGAGTTTTGCTTTCTGCTTTTGAGGAGGTTGATAGCTTGATTTCGGGCAGCTTTATAGAGGTAGGCGCCAACGGAACCCTTTGGGTTCCAATGCGCCCTGTTCGTCCATATTCTTACGAATATGTCCTGAACCAGATCCTCAACGTCATCCGGTGAACGGGTGAGACTGAGTGTGAACCGGCAAAGGCCATCGTAGTACCGGTGGAACAGTTGTTCCAATGCTAACTGGTCGCCGATTCTCACCCTCTCGATGAGATCCCTTTCGAACGCGGGAGATATCGAGGCTGAGCCATAAGCATGCTGAAACAGTGCCACGTTCCTTACGGATTGTAATCCACGCTCCCCAATTAAACAAGTTGTTCCAGAATGCAGCGCCTCCATTCGAGCACCAGAGATCCTACCTGGTGTCACTCGTGCGCTTCCGTCTTCGAAGTGTTGCTAGAAATAGCTGTCATGACTTAACTTGACCGATAAAATTCAGGCGGACTACATGCCTGTATCGGCCACCGAACGTCGTCGGTCTTCAAACAGAATCCCGGCGCTTCTTCAAGGAGAATGAATGGAAACAAAAACGATTCTCATCACCGGTGCGAACGGTGAAATCGGACACGGACTCATCTCACACTTCGCGGAGCACGATGGCGTCAGGGTCGTCGCGCTTGACCTGAACACTCTCGATGACTCTTCCAGATCGAAGTGCTACAGAACTTACACTGGAGACATCTTAGACAATCGATTTCTCGAATCCCTTTCGACAGCGCACGACTTCGATGTGATATATCATCTGGCCGCGCTCCTTTCGACCAGGGCGGAACGCCAGCCGACTATCGCACACAAGGTAAATGTTGATGGAACGCTGAACTTGCTCGAAACGGCGATCACGCAATCACGTCTTCAGGGAAGGGAAGTGAAGCTGATTTATCCGAGCTCGATTGCGGTTTATGGACTTCCTGACGTGGTGGCGAAGGAGAAGGCGGGGAGGATCGGCGAGGATGAATGCACCGAGCCGCGCACGATGTACGGCATAAACAAGCTGTACTGCGAAAGGCTTGGAAAGTATTACATGAATTATTACCGGCAGCTCGACGCCCAGCCGATGGAAGGCAAAGTGGATTTCAGGTGCGTGCGATTTCCCGGTTTGATAAGCGCGGTAACGCTCCCAACGGGGGGGACGAGCGACTTCGCGCCGGAAATGCTTCACCAGGCGGCGAAGGGGGAGGCGTACGATTGTTTTGTGAGGGAAGACACAAGGATACCTTTCATGGCAATGCCCGACGGTGTGAGAGCGCTCCTCTCTCTCGAAGCCGCACCAAAAGAGAACCTGACCACGCAGATTTACAACGTCGGCTCCTTCAGCCCGTCGGCAGGGGAACTAAAGAGGGAAGTGAAAAAGGCTTTCCCCAATGCCGTTGTGAATTTCAAACCTGATCTGAAGAGACAGGCGATTCTTGACTCATGGCCGGCGGACGTCGATGACTCCCGGGCGCGAAGAGACTGGGGCTGGAACCCGGAGTATGATTTCAAAAGGGCGTTTGAGGAATATCTCGTGCCGGCGGTGTCGCAGTTCTATAGGAAAAAGTAGAGGCGAAGAAGGCGGTGCGATATTTGAAAATTCGGAACAGGGAACACGGAAGGAAGACTATGCGATTTCTCCGCCCCATTCTTTCAGATGCGAAGTTATGAAATCTATTATCTTTGAATTCTCTTTCTTTCCCGTCCCGGTAACTTCGAAAGGTTCGCCGAACGCCATGTAGATCGGTTTGTGGCGGCTGATCTTCCCGAGGTCTTTCACCACTTTCCCAATTTCCCAATAGTCGGTCTTTATTGCGAATGGCACGACCTTGACTTTCGCGGCGGCCGCGAGCTTGACTCCGAGCGAATTGAATTTCTCCGGAATGAACCTGACCATGCGTGTGCTCTGAGGAAAAATTATCACCGACGTTCCCGCCGAAAGAAGTTCCTGTCCTTTCTTTAAGACGACAGCGAGGTCCTCTCTCGAGTTTTCCCTTCCGACGACTATCGGGTTCCTGGATCGCATGACCGCCCCGAAGAATGGATGACGGACCAAACTGTCCTTCACCGCGAATGTCACATCCCTTTCCGGGGCGATGATGCATGGAAGGGTCATCGTCTCTAAGGTGCTCATGTGGTTGCCGACAAAAACCATCGGCTCTTGGCCCGAACGAATATTGTTTAGTCCGGTTAGGTGAAATCTTCCGCCGCATCTCTCGATCAGTCTGAAAATATCTTCAGATGAATTAATCCAGTGCTGTGTGTCGTAGATGCCGTCGAGAGCTTCTCGCCGCGTTCTCAACACGATTCCGATGTACTTGGCCATAAAATATACTCGCGTGTTCAAAGCCATCCTGTCAAGAAGCGCCCGCGGCGATTTATCGTCTGTCTCGTACGTGTCGCCTGCAAAAATGCTCGTGCTCAATTTTCTTTCTCCGAGGAATTTTCACAACAAAATAACCGATGTGAATTGCGTGCGCAAATTGACCCGCGTTTTCGGAAAATTCGGAACGCGCTATGCTCGAACAGTACGGAAGTTGAAGCGGGCTTTTCGCGGGTGTTTTTGGAATAGCCCGTTAAACTTTGATTACGACCTTGCCTGTAGTCTTGCCACCTTGAAAAGCGTTGATCGCATCCTTCAGTTCATCGAAGGTAAATACCGATCCTACAAACGGCTTCTTGAGTTTGAGCGCCTGTATCTCATCGACCATAGCCCTGAGCATATCGACTCTGTCGTAGAGCCAAATAAGATTGAATCCAAGAATGCTTTTGTTAGACTCGATGAGCGTAAGGGTATGATACCTCGGCATGGTTATATACTGCAGCGCAAGTTTCAAATAGTTTGGCCGCGTGCCCGGCGACGCGAACTGCGATAGGCCATATGCGACCATTCGCCCGGTAGTGGTGAGGAAATCGAAACTCTCTTTCTGCACTCTGCCGCCGACCGCGTCCATAACGATATCAAGTTGTTTGCCGTTTAATTTCCCGGCAAGCTGTTTCCTGAATTGCCCGTTCCGTACTATTACGTCGTCGTATCCCTCCGCTTTCAAGAGATCGACCTTCGAAGGATTTCCAACGGTCCCGATGGTGTATGCCGAGAATTTTTTCGCGATACGGTTGGCATAAATTCCCACGCCGCCCGCCGCGCTGTGAATTAATACTGTTTGGCCGGTTTTCAAACCGCCGAGCGGCACAAGCGCGTAGTACGCGGTGAGAGCCTGGACTATGAACGATGCGCCCTCTTCAAATGTCCATCCCTCTGGAAGCGCCGTCACATACCGACGGTCAATATTCAAATGTGTCGTATATGAGCCGAACCTGACTGAGCCCATTACTTTGTCGCCAACTTTTATATCGTCCACGGCGTTTCCAGCAGCCGAAACAATGCCGCTGAACTCCAATCCCGGTATGAAATCTTCTTTCGGCGCGGCCTTATACAGCCCGAATATCGTGAATACGTCGGCGAAGTTGAGGCCGATCGCTTTCACCTCGACCTGTACCTCATTGCCAATCGGATTCCCAATCTCTTCGTCAGTGAGTTTGAGATTGTTAAGAGAACCCACTTTCCTGATGCGATATGATCTTCTTTTCATCTTGTTCCCCAATGCATGCATCTTCGAACTAAATTAACGGTAACAAAGCTAATCGGACACAATTTCAATTCCAAGTGATCCTCGCAATGACTTGTTTCCATGCTTGTTTTCCCGATCTGACGAGAAGACTCTCTCAATGAAACTTAACTATCCGCTTACCGTAAGGATGCTAATGTATGCGAATCGTTTAAGCGAACATCCGACGTAGTACAAATCACAAAGAAAGGAGAAAAGTCATGAATGGAATGTTTCTCGCCATCCTGGCTCAGTCAATGCTCCTCTTCGGGACGCACGCGGGTTTCAATCAGCCCGGCGGCTCCGCGGTTTCATCCGAGTATATGGAGAGGGTTAGCACAGAAATAGTACAGAAAAACATAAGTCTGAAGCCAGGTGGCTTGATACTTCTCGATACGGAGATTGGAAACATCTCCGTTGAGGAGTTTGACGGTCGCGATGTCAAGATTGAGCTTACCTTGCGCGGAACTCCGGATGGGATTTCAAATTTCCATTTCACGCATAATTTCTTTGGCAACCAATTGACGCTAAAGGGCTGGTACGAAAAAGGCGAACCTGCCGGCGGGCGTGCCCTTAATCAGGTTGATTTTGTGGTTAGGATTCCGAAAGCCTCACATTATTCGCTGCGCGCTGTGACGAAGCAGGGAAGCATACACGCAGCGGTGTCAGGAAATATGAAGGAGGTTGAACTATTCACTGAGGCAGGTTCGGTGAAGCTCGACCTGCCATCTAATCTCTCCGCAAACATCGACGCGTCAACCTCTGACCTCGGCAAGGTCATGATAAACCCGACGAGCGTGTTTTCCGTAATCTGCCCTAATTGTGAGATCCGTCAGGATGACCATCTTAAGGCGAGAATGAATGGTGGAGGTCCTTCGATTACAGCCTATTCCGGCATCGGTAACGTACGTGTCGAAATTACATCCAAGGAAGGTGGGAGCCGCTCGTAGCGCGAGCGGCCCTCCCACGATCCAGCTAGCGTGAATCGATGGTGAAAGTTAGTTTGCCTTCAGAAACTCGAAGCTGTCCTTGTAATTCCTCATAAGCACTTCTCTAATCCGCTCGTGTTCTTTGTCCCTCAGGTGTGGATCAGCTTCCGCCAGCTTGAAAGCCGCATGTCTGGCCTGCGTGATAACGTCACGGTCTTTTATAAGGTTCGCCAGCCTCAACGGAGGCGCGCCGCTCTGTTTCGTCCCGAAAAATTCCCCTGGCCCTCGAAGCATTAGATCATGCTCGGCAATCTTGAACCCGTCACTGGTTGATGCGAAGATCCGAAGGCGACGGTTAGCAGTCGCTTCATCGCTTGTCTGTATCTTCTCCTCATCCAGAAACTTGTCTTCAGTCATGAGGATGCAGTACGACTGGTGTACTCCTCTCCCGATCCTGCCGCGCAGCTGATGAAGCTGGCTCAGTCCGAACCTGTCCGCGTGTTCGACGACCATCACCGTGGCGTTCGGGACATCTATGCCGACTTCTATCACCGTCGTCGACACGAGTATGTTGACCGCGTTTTTCTTGAATGCGAGCATGATATCATTCTTTTCAGTGTCCGTCATCTGTCCGTGAATCAGCCCGACCTTGAAGCCTCTGAATACTTCGTCACGGAGTCTTATGAAACTCTGAGTCGCCGCTTTGAGATCTGATTTTTCAGTTTCATTAACGAGCGGATAGACGATGAAGGCCTGTCGCCCGGAAAGAACCTGCTCGCGAATGAATTTGTATAGTCTGTCGCGGCTCGATTCGCCCCGAAGAGCAGTCCTGATCTTTTTTCTCCCGACCGGCATCTCGTCTATGACTGAAACATCCAGATCTCCATAAACTGTTAGGGAAAGCGTCCTTGGAATGGGAGTGGCCGTCATGACAAGGATGTGCGGCTCCACGTGCGAAACTCCGGCTTTTTCCTGCAGTGCCATCCTCTGCATTACACCGAATCGATGTTGCTCATCTACTACAATCAACCCGAGCTTGTTGAACTTCACTTTTTCCTGTATGATCGCGTGAGTTCCGACTACCACCGATGTACGACCGCTTTCGATATCTGAGTAGACTTCTGTCCTTGATTTCTTCTTCTGACCGCCGATCAAAAGGGAGGTCACGATGCCCAGAGGCGAGAGGTACCGGCTGAGGGTCGCGTAGTGCTGCGAGGCGAGTATTTCTGTCGGTGCCATGAAAGCGGCCTGATAACCGTTCTCGACAGAGAGGAGAATCGCGATCAGCGCTATTATAGTCTTTCCGCTTCCCACGTCTCCCTGCAAGAGCCGGTACATTGGGTGGCCGGATTTCAGGTCGGCGACTATTTCGTGGAGCACTTTTCGTTGTGCCTCGGTTAATTTGAAAGGGATAACTTCCTTACCGAATCTTTCGACGAGTGCACCCGGCTCATTCAAAGCCGGACCAGGTGAGTGCCTTATCAGGTTTCGCCGGATGGCCAGAAGCAGCTGCAGATAGAAAAGTTCCTCGAATTTGAAACGGCGCAGCGAGTGGCCAAGCTCCTTTTCGTCTTTGGGAAAATGAATCTTTTCGATGGCATCATAAAGGCGCATGAGGGAGTTGACCGAGAGAATTTCCCTAGGAAATGGGTCTTGCGGAAACTCGTAATGGCCAAGATTAGAGAGAAGGCCCTTGATCAGTCTTCTGAAACCTCGTGAATCGAGCCCTACTCTTCTGAGTGCTTCTGTCGTTGAATAAACTGGAATGATTCCGCCGGTATGCAGGAACGCCTCGTCACCTTCATCTTCAAGATGGTCGTAATCCGGGTGGATAAGACAAGGCTGGTCCTGATACGCCGTCACTTTTCCGGAGAACGCGATGAGTTCTCCCTCTTTGAACGCGCTCGCGAAATACTGCACGGCATTAAACCACACGCACCTCATCGTCCCGGATTCGTCGGCGAGCCTTATGAACATCATGTTCCTTCCGCGGCCACTCCTGACGAGGCGTATCGATTTGATGCGCCCAACGAAGGTGACTTCATCGGTCATCAAGACCGCGGCCTCAGCATCTCTGATCTTGTAAATGCGGGTTCTGTCGAGGTACCTCCTCGGAAAATAGTAGAGAAGGTCCATGGCGGTCGCTACTCCTATGGCGCGCAGTGCTTCAGAGCGCCGCGGTCCGACTCCCTTCACGTACTGTACCTCGATCTCCGAGAGTAGATGTTTCGTGTTAGGTAGAGGAGTTCCCATGCAGCTCCTTGCCAAACAACGTGCCATCCGAGTAGACGATATGTCCTCCGACAATCGTCAGCACGACTTTCAGATCCTTCAATTCTTGTGGGGGCACATTGAACGGGTTTTCCGAAAGCACTACTATGTCCGCTAGTTTGCCTTGCTCAAGTGTTCCTTTGTCGCCGTCCTCGTGGGAAGCGTATGCACTGCCGAACGTGTACGCACGTAGAGCTTCCTCAACTCCGATTTTTTGTTCGGGGATCCAACCGTTGGGATTGTTCCCGTCAGTCGTGGCGCGCGTCACGGCCGCGTAGATTCCCTTCAGCGGATCGAGTGGAGCAACTGGCCAATCGGTTCCAAACGCGAGAGGGATTCCTTCATCGAGGAATCGCTTCAGTGGAAAAGCAAACCTCGCTCTATCGTCTCCGATCTTCTTTGTGGCCCACCTTCCGTCGTCTATGCAGTGATATGGCTGCACGGAGGCCACCACGTTCATTTCGGCGAACCGCCGGAAGTCATCTTCATGAAGGTGCTGGGCATGCTCAATCCTGAGTCTCCTGTCCCACGGCTGATGTTCCCCCTCAATCTTGCCGTATATATCCAATACGGATGCGACCGCTCTGTCGCCAATAGCATGAATGGCGAGCTGTACATGATTGCTATCCGCGTCCATCGCTAGTCGCTCCAGCTCGCCGCTGGAAAGGGGCGCGGTCGGGAGACCGAAATTGGAGAAGTCATCGGCGTAATTATCGAAGAACCAGGCTGTCCCGGCACCTAGCGACCCGTCGGCGAACGCCTTCACGGCGCCTAATCTGATCCATTCGTCCTTTCCTACCGCAGATTCCGCGGTCATTCCACCTTCGACAAGGAATCTGTAGTCGCTGATGGGAAGAATCATGTTGATCCGTACAGAGAGTTCGTCTTGTTTGCTAAGATCCATGTAGGCTTTCAAATCACGGCCGGGACCGATCTCGTTCACGCTCGTGACGCCTAAGGTGTTTGCCAGTCGCATTGCTCCTCGCACATCGCGGAGGAGGTCTTCCAGCGTGGGTTCAGGTATATGACGAAGTACCATTTCCCTGGCCGCGTCTTTCAATATGCCGGTTGGCTCTCCGTTCGCGTCGCGCACGATAATTCCACCAGGAGGATCCGGTGTCTGCCGCGAAATTCCGGCGGCATCCAGGGCTCGCGAATTCACTAGCGCCATGTGTGTGTCTACACGGTCGAGGAAAAGGGGGAAGGATGAAGTGTCCTTGTCTATTAGTTCTTTGCTCGGTAATCGCCGGCTTTCCCAATTCTCGTGGTCCCAGTTGCCGCCGAGCATCCATTTGCCCGCGGGATGATTTCTTGCGGACGTCCTTACTAATTCCGAAAATTCTTTCTCGCTCCGAACTTCTCGCAGATCGATCCTGGCTAACATGGCGCCGCCGACGCGGAAGTGTGTGTGCGCATCAATGAAACCGGGCATGGCAAATCGTCCGTCGAGGTCCAACACAATACCCGCGGGCTCAGTGGTGGACGCGTCGCTGCCAACTTGTGATATTCTGCCGTTACCGCATGCTATATAGCCCGCATAGGGATTCCGTTTGTTGCCCGTCCAGAAAATACCGTCCTTTAAGATGATTTCGGGCGTCATCGGCATACTTTTGCGGTGCTCCGATCACCCGGCAATCTTGGAAGCCCCTGATCTCATCTGCGTCGTGGCCGAGAGCGCTGCCTCAACTTTCTTTACTATATCGCTAAAGTGGTCGGAATTGTTGACGAAGTCGAGATCGTCTGATTCGATGATGAGAAGTCTGCCGGTCGTTGCTTCGTACCTCTTTATCCAGTCTTCGTAGCTCGTATTAAGCAGTTCCAGGTAGTCCCTGCTGATGCTCTGCTCATAGCTTCTTCCCCGCAGCCTGATCTGCCGGAGGAGGGTCTCGATGTTCGCTCGAAGGTACACAAGTAGGTCGGGTGGCTTGAGATAGTCCACCATGATTGCGAATAACTCGCGGTAGTTCTTGTAGTCCCGGTCGTCCATGTTTCCCATGTCGTGAAGATTGCGGGCGAAAATCTCGACGTCCTCATAGATAGATCTGTCCTGAACCACGGACTTCGGCATCTCCAGGATTTCCTTGTGGTTCATGAACCGGTTTGAGAGGAAGTAAACCTGAAGGTGGAATGACCACCGCTTCATGTCTGCGTAGAAATCGGAAAGATAAGGATTGTCGTCCACGGATTCGTAGTATGGGACCCATCCGAAACGTTTACTCAGAAGTCTTGTCAGCGAAGACTTTCCGCTTCCAATGTTCCCCGCAACGGAGATGAATAACTTTCTTCTTGTATCCGGTCGGAACCCGGCATCGTCAGCCTCGCGCCTATTTCCAGATCGACTCGTCATACCTCCTCGGATTTTTCTAAATTTACTTTTGGGTGGAGGAAATTGCAATGTGAATCGAGGTGAACTACACGCGCCAAGGTTGTTCGGCAAACGGCTTCTCTTCATGATCTCCTCTCGATACAATTCGTTTCTTATATCATGGGTTCGACTAGGTCTCTGCCTCCTCGAGTGAGCTTTTCTATCAGGGGGCAGCGGGTTGATGATATGTCTCTTGAGAGTTGCAGGACGCTGGAGTTGTGTACTCCTTACGCAGCGCGCGTGTAGGAGATACACTCATTCCGGAAGTTGTGCCTCATTTCAGCGCGAGGTGCGGCTCAAACTAACGGCACGACTCTTGAATCTTTACCGTTGATCGTGGCGATATACATGGCTGCGCGGAATTTTTCTATAAGAGGAGGATATATGCAGAGTATACGATTCAGCGAATCGACTATCGGGAAATTAGCGATTTCACTTTCAATCGCTTCGGCCCTGTTTTTGGCCGGATGTACCAAACGCGGCAACAATCCAGTGAGTTCTCAGCAGCAATCGGTTGTTCAAGGTGAAGTGAACGGTCAGCAGGGACTGGCAAAGTCTGGAGAACTTGCGGGACGGAATGGAGTGCGCAGCGTGGACGCGAGTTCATCCGGGTCTATCGGTGTACAGGGCGCAACGATCGCGCTCGCCGAAATCCAGGTCGATGGGTCGTTGAAAACTGTCTCTACCGCTCCGGTGACAACTGACGCTCAAGGGAGATTCTCGGTGAAAACGAATCTGGATGGTGTCGGCGATCTCGTCGCCGTCGCTACCCAGGGCACCAGCCAGTGGGAAGCGATCGTCAGCAGCGAAGTAAGGAATGGAGAAACCGTCAATTGCCAGCCTTTAACCGATCAAACGACGGTGCAGTCGCAGGCCTACTCGAAAATAGTAGCGGACGGAAAAGGAACCGAGGTAACGCCCGCGGATCTTCAGCTTTTCATCACGCCTCTGGTTGCAGCAAATGTCATGGGGAATTCCAACGCGATAGCGCAACTCGCGTCGGCTCTCGAGGCGGAGGCCGGTGCACAAGCTACCGCCTTCTCGCAGTTCAACATCACTGAGGCTCAAATACAATCCGCGGCGACGGCGCGTCAGCAGGCGCAGGCGAGCTTCGAATCGGCGATGTACGCGGCCGATGGCGACTCGGCGGCGGATAATGTGGCCCTGCAAACGTATTACGCCGCGACGGTCGGCGCGTATGTCTCCGCGGGGATTCCGATACAAACACTTGCCGAAGTGGAGGATGCTTCCTGCTCGGCCTTGACCAACAATACTCAGTCGCTCTCGGCGGGCATAAACTTTTCCGTCGAGCAATCTTCAGCACTCGTGCGCGCAACGCTTGCCGGGCAGGCAGTGCTGTCCGAAATGCAGGCAGGTGGAGCGACGGAGGCGCAGATATCCTCGACCGACAGCGCGAACGCTTCATTGCTTGCCAATCT
>JAJYRM010000235.1 GCA_021794075.1 Bacteroidota bacterium
AACCGCAGCGATTGAATCGCAGGCGGAGACAGTCCCGCAGATAATTGACGAGCTTTTCATAACCGCCGACTCGGAGCGTTCGGGCCGCCTGATAGACCATGACGAACCGAACTCGATGGAGGAAAAGAAAGTGATGGGATACTTTTGAACGACACCAACTTACGCGTGTCAAATTATCTCGCAACCCCGGTCATGAGAATCATGACCTGCGGAAGCGTTGATGATGGAAAGAGCACCTTCCTCGGCCGCCTTCTCCTCGACAGCGGCAATGTGTTTGAAGACCAGCTGAAAGCTATCGGCAGCACACATCATGGTACGGGCTCTTCCGAGAATAAGCCAGAACTCGCGTTTCTCATCGACGGCCTCAAAGCCGAACTCGAGCAAGGCATAACTATAGACGTCTCCTACCGCTACTTCTTCACACAAAACAGAAAGTTCATCGTCGCCGACGCGCCCGGCCATGCGCAGTACACACGAAACATGGCGGTGGCTGCCTCCAATTCCGATGCGGCCATCGTCATGGTGGATGCCACGTCGGGTGTCAAACCACAAACGAAGCGGCATCTTTCCATCCTCTCCATGCTGAGAGTTGATCGGCTGATCGTCGCGGTAAACAAGATGGATCTTGTGGGATTCGACAGGGACCGCTTCAGGAAAATCAAAGATGAAACGGTCAGGGCAATTCACGGCATCTACGACCATCCCTGCTCGTTCGACTTTGTGCCGGTTTCGGCGAAAGATGGAGATAACGTCGCACGCCGATCGGCGGATATTCCATGGTACAATGGAAAAAGCGTACTCGAGCTGTTAGAGACGATGGAGCTCGACGACGGCAAAGATTCCCCCTTTTGCTTACCAGTGCAGTATGTCGCGCGCGAGTCGGGGAGGCGTTACTACGCCGGGACCGTCATTTCGGGGACCTTTTTTACCGGCGACGAAATCGTCGTTCTCCCTTCTTCGAAGAAGACGACCGTGGCCGCGCTCTTCGTGGCGGGTCGGGAATCCACATGCGCAGAGCAGGGCGACCTGGTTATGGTCGAAATGGCGGATCATATAGATATTTCAAGGGGAGATAAGGTCGTTAAATCGGAAATGGATTTAATGCAGGGCGACACCCTCTCTTGCAGACTTTTTTGGTTCGGCGATAGCCCCGCGGCCGCCGGCAATGTCTACGAACTGAAATTCTTTTCCCGCAAGATTCGCGGGACTTTCAAGAAAGTCAACGAGCGACTCGAAATTAGCACTCTCAAAAGAACACCCGCGGAAAGCCTGGAGCAGAACGAAATCGGATTCGCGAACATCACTCTTTCAGCCACGCACTTCTGCCTCCCCTTCACCGATTCCAGGGAACTTGGATCGTTTCTCGTCGTGGACATTGGATCGGGCGATACCGTAGGTCTGGGCACCATAGATTCGATTGAGAACACGGGGCCCACGTACCCATACGCTACAACTGTGGATAGATCGATGCGCGCATCCATGAAGGCTCAACATCCCATGCTTATCTGGATGACCGGTCTAAGCGGCGCCGGGAAGTCCACAATCGCGAACCTGCTCGAAAAGAAAATGTGCGAAAGCGGGTACCACACTTATCTGCTTGACGGAGACATCTTAAGAAACGGCCTCAACAGCGATCTTGGGTTCGACGCGGCAAGCAGGAGAGAAAACATCCGGCGAGCGGGGGAGGCCGCGAAGCTCCTGGTGGATGCCGGATTGATAGTAATAGCCTCGTTCATATCACCGTTTATTAATGACCGTTCGCTCGTAAGGTCTCTCTTCGCCAAGGGAGAGTTCTGCGAGGTCTACGTAAGCACGCCGATCGAGGAATGTATTAGAAGGGACCCGAAAGGATTGTATGCGAAAGCGCTGAGAGGAGAAATCGCCGAGTTCACCGGCATCACCTCACCCTATGAGCCGCCGGTCGACCCGGAAATCACGGTAGACACATCCCATTGCACGCCGCATGATGCCGTCGAACAAATCTTGAACTACATTGCCGAAGATTGACCGCACACAAATCCGACCGAACTCCTCAAGCATTTCAGGTTCGAAGGTCGCCGAGATGGAGAACACGGATCTAATTGTCTCATGCCCAAACGGCGGAGGACTGGTCCGTATCCATGACGATATTCCAACCTTCATCAATAGGGTAGACACCACCGGAATCTGTTTTTATGAAGGAAGGGTTTTCAGATGTATTCAGAATACGATTGACACACCGCTCCATATGATCATTTACGACGAAGGACGAATTCAAAGTCTGGTCTTCCCTGAGATCCGCGACGTTCACGATATAATCGGGTTCGATGGAAGACTTTTCGTAGTATCGACAGGCGCGAACGAGATATTCGAAATATCCGCCGAGCGCCTTCAGATCCTTAACAGGGTCAGGATGAAGGGGAAAGGAGACGCGTGGCATCTTAACTGCCTCGAGGTATATCAAAATCGCCTTATCGTTTCCGCGTTCGGAAAATTCAGGAGACATCGCGGATACAAGAACAGCACTCGCGGCGCGGGAATTATTTTCGACTATGAGTCCGGCAAAACTCTCTTCAAAGGATTCTCGCAACCTCACACCCCAAGGGTGATCGACGACTCCCTCTTCGTCTGCAATTCCGAAGAGAAAACAGTTCTCCGTATCGATACCTCTTCGGGAGCCATGTCAACATTTGAGTTTGAAAATTACACGAGAGGCATCGCGCAAAGCGAAAGCCATATCTACA
>JAJYRM010000236.1 GCA_021794075.1 Bacteroidota bacterium
CTTATAGGCAAGCGAATGTGCGGTTTCTACCTTCACGTTGGAAAGTCCGCATTCGGCAAATTTCCTCGCCGCTTCCAGCCTAACCGACTTGTTGAATGCCAGATAGAGTATCGGATTCCTCGTCGGCCTGGCCTTGGCGTATTCCACTACCGTAGTGGTTTTCCCCGATCCGGCAACCGCGTTAATCTTGATGTTACCGTTCGAATTTATGATCGCGTCTTGCTCTTCAGTGAGCTCCAATTTTCCCCTTCAATTCCACTCGCTTCCTCATGATGGAAAGCTCAGCGTGACCTTCGTCCCTTTTCCAGGTTCACTCTCCACCGAGACAGATCCGCGATGGAGCTGCATTATAGACTTGACAATCGCCAGGCCGAGTCCGCTGCCCGACTTGTTCTCTGATCTTGACGAATCGACGCGATAGAACCGGTCGAAAATTCTTGCGACATGTTCGTGTTCTATTCCTATGCCGTTGTCTTCAACCCACACGTCGACGCGCCCCGTGGAGGATCGTGAGACGCCGATATCGACCTTTCCTCCATCGCTCGTGTACCTAAGCGCGTTCGAGACCAGATTGCTCAGGGCATGCCTGAAAAGGGTCGGGTCAGCGTTGAGAACAAAATCGGAATCCGGATTGCTGGTTTGGGCGAAAGAAATTTTAACTCCCTTATCGTCAGCCATCACCTCGTAGAACTCGATTACGTCTTCTATTTCCTTCCTGGGATCGAATTTCTTTTTTTCGACATTTGCCTCCGGACTCTCTGCCCTGGCGAGGAAAAGGAGGCTTTCGATAACGTGAGACAATCTGGAATATTCCTCGAGGCTCGACTCAAGGACTTCGCGATACTCTCCCGGCATCCTTTCGCGCGAGAGCGTAACCTCGGTTTCGCCGATGAGATTATTGATGGGCGTTCTAAGTTCGTGAGCCAGGTCGGCGGAAAATTGAGAAAGCCTGTTGAATGAGTCCTCCAATCGATCCAGCATGCCGTCAAATGCGCCGGCGAGGTCATTTAGTTCCAGTGGCCAGTCCGATTGCCCAAGCCTTCGATGGAGCTGATGCGCCGATATATGCTGAATTGTCCTCGTCATTTTCTCGACAGGCTTCAATCCCTTCCCAGCAATGAATATTCCGATTCCGGCCGACAAAAGAATGCCTACGAGGAGAACGATCACGAGCTGTTTCCTGTAATCGAATATGAGTTCATCCTCGTGTGAGATGTCTAGAGCCAGCTGAAGCACTCTTATCCCGCCATTTGGGCCGCCGGCCTTCGCGAGAGCCGTCATGAGGAGGAGATTGTGGCCGTTGGTCGACTTTCGCCTGGTCGCCCGGGAAGGTATTTCAGAAAGTCCGGCAGGCTTTGGAAAGATCCCGACCGGCGCGATACTCCGCATCTTGCCTGTCTCGATGATTATGTTGCCGGACGGTCCCAGGATTCTCGCGTAATATTTCGCCAGTCTGAATGGAGCCCTCTCCCATTCGATCTCCTCACGCAGGACATCCTGATTGTTGGGCTCCTCTTTGAGTATTTCGCGAAGAAGGCCAATCTTCGCGGCAAGGAACTGTCCGTCTTCTTTCACGAGTCGTTTAGCCAGGACCCAGTAAAGGATCACGGTTGATATCAGAAGAATGCCGAAGGCAGAGACAAAGTAAAGTACCGTCAGTCTCCATTTTATCGACCAGGCCCCGCGGCCTTTGTTGTCCTGAACTTTCTCAATCATTGTCAATCACATATCCTACGCCGCGAACCGTCCTTATGAGTTTCCTCTCAAACGGATCATCAACTTTTGTGCGCAGTCTTCTAACTGCAACGTCCACCACGTTGGTGTCACTGTCGAAATTCATGCCCCATACCTGATCGGCGATCAATGCCCTAGAAAGGACTTCACCGCATTTGCGGACGAGGAGGGCGAGGAGCGAAAACTCCTTCGGTGTGAGTTCCAATTTCATTCCGCCCCTGGACGCCTTGTGGGCGTGCAGATCGACTTCGAGGTCTGCTATCCTCAACACGTCAGGCTGGCGGACAGGCCCTCGACGCAGGACGGTCCTCACCCTTGCGAGTAGTTCGGAGAACGCGAACGGCTTCACCAAATAATCATCGGCTCCAAGCTCAAGTCCCTTAACACGGTCCTGCACGGAGTCCCTCGCCGTCAGGAACAGGACCGGAGTGTTTCTCCCCTTCCGCCTGAACTCTGAAAGCACCTCCCAGCCGTCGCGGCCGGGGAGCATAACATCGAGTATCATGACGTCGTAGTCGTACTCATTCGCGAGAAGCAAACCGGAGTTTCCATCCGAAGCAGTATCGACGACGAAACCGCTTTCGACAAGTCCCTTTTTGAGATAGGCCGCAGTCTTGTTTTCGTCTTCTATAATAAGAATTCGCATGACACTTGATATACTTTTGAAATTGGTATAAGAATATACATCTGCCTGGCTAAATGTGTAGCATACGCAATTCAGGACAATTGGCGACTGTGAAATAAGGTCCCAGCGTGCGGCATCTCCAGATCCCGAGTCTGCCGGGAATGAAAATCAAATCAGCATTGTTTAGTTAGTCAAAGATGGATTATTTTTCCTAAGGAGATTATCAATTGAAAATCGGAATTACTTGTTATCCAACATACGGCGGAAGCGGTGTAGTCGCAACCGAGCTCGGTAAGGCGCTCGCACAACGAGGTCATCAAATCCATTTTATC
>JAJYRM010000237.1 GCA_021794075.1 Bacteroidota bacterium
CGATCTCATTTAATAAACGAAATCCAAGGCAGGAAAGGAGAATGCAGTCTAAGCTCGAGACCGGCATAACTCGCCCTATTCTTCAAGATAGCGACCACGTGGCGGACGAGCGCGCCGGAAGGCTGGAAGGGAGCGCCTACCCGGCGGAGAGCCCTACTGTCGGTGTATTGCCGCTGCGGCGGAAAACCTTAAGCATTCTAGCGGCGGCAGACCTCGTTGCGTTTATACTGTCGTTCTCAATTGTGTTGGTCATTAAATACGAGCAACCGCTCAGCCGTTTCCTCCAGCCTCCGCTTGTTGTCGGCCTTCCAATGGTGTGGGCGTTTTCCACTATTCTGACGAGAAAATTATCGAAGCTCACTAGTCGTTCTTTCATTCAAAATGTGCGCGGCTTCTCGCTTTCGTTCTTCATAATGCTCGGCGGCATCTCTCTTCTGCTTGAACTCTTTCCGTACATAATTCCTTCAAGGTTTGCCATCGTAGGTTCGCTCCTTCTCGGATACGTCCTGGAAATCATCTTGCTCCAGTCGGCCGGGCCTTCGCTTAATCTCACCGCAAAATCGGTCAAGTTGGTGAAGACGCCGCTCCTCTTCGCCGCTGACCTTGCGTTGTTGCTATGTACCCTTATAACGTATATGCTCATTCTTTTTATCGTTAGCAAAGGGGGCGCCGAAATATTGCTCCTTGTCGGTAGCATCTTGCTAGGATGGTTTGCATCCTCCATTTTGTCTCATCGGTCTGATCCTGACTTCACGCAGAATTACTGGAAGTTCATCTACCCCTTTACAAAAGAATATTTCGTCTTCGGATGCATTTGCTCGTTCCTCGCTATAATATTCAGGCTCCATGGGAGTTCCATTCATCTCCTTGCGGGTGGGGTGGTAGCTTACGCCGGTATGTCGTTCATAGCCTTTTCGAGCATTTTCTTCGCTAGGATTCCACAGAAGAAAGACGATTCGCGTATACCTTTCCTGAAGGATAAAGATGTGTCGGATGAACTTGTCGACACGGCGAAGTTATCAAGGGTGAGCATTTGCAGGCCAATCTACCCCGAAGACAAAAATATAACTCTCCGCGAGGCCTTGAAAATCATTCATCTGGTCAAATTCCCCGGCCTGTTCTCAATGATTGACCAGAAGGTCGATTTGAACGGCCTCAATATTAAGTATTCGATAGTTACGCGAACCAACGATCTTTATGATGTCGAGGTGCTTCCTAACGACAGGTTGCAGCTTTTTCTGAATTTATGTGACCTGAACCGGATGCGGCGAATCAACCTTTACCTGATAGAAGTCAACAAGAAGCTGGCTCAGAACGGATTGTTCATAGGTCGGTTTGAGCCCAACAAGAACCGCTACAACAGGTTTCTCAGAAAATATCCCTTCTATTTTGCGCAGCTCTTTTATGCGCGCGACTTCATCTGGCATCGCGTTTTTCCAAAGCTAGCCGTTTGTCGCGGCATCTATTTCGCGATAAGCAAGGGAAGGAATCGAGCGCTTTCTATAGCCGAAACGCTTGGGAGACTCTATTTCTGTGGATTCGACCTTGCGAGCGCTTTCGAGCTTGATGGTTACACCTATTTCATTGCCCTCAAGAAGCATCTTCCGCCATCTAACAGAGCTCCGCTGTACGGTCCTTTGTTCCGACTGAAACGGGTCGGACAGGATGGGAAAAACATATTCGTTTACAAGTTGAGGACAATGCATCCTTACTCAGAGTATATCCAAGAGTTCGTTTACGAAACAAACAACTTGGAGGTCGGCGGAAAATTACGGAACGATTTCCGTGTGACCTCATGGGGGCGCGTGCTGAGGAGATTGTGGATAGACGAATTGCCGATGCTGATCAACTTCTTGAATGGAGATCTGAAGCTTGTTGGAGTCAGGCCTCTGAGCAATCATTACCTTTCGCTCTATGAAGAAAACCTGAGGCTTAGGAGAACGAAGTACAAGCCCGGATTAATCCCACCCTTTTATGTCGATATGCCGAAAACTCTAAAAGAAATCATGGTGTCGGAGAAGAAGTATCTTGACGAATTCGATAAGAACCCAGTGGCAACAGACATGAAGTATTTCCTAAAGGCCGCCCAAAATATCGTTTTGCGAGGAGCCAGGAGCGCGTAGGCCGTGATGGGACAATGTCCTGACATAGAACCCAGACGTTCCCAACAAAAACATCTTTGTCCCAAGTTCAATCGCATGCTGTTTGATGTAGTGGGACTTTTGCGAAAGCTTTCAGCAGGCTCATTGTTGTCCTCCTGGTGTATTCTTAAGTCATGCGGTAAGATCAATCGAACGTCGACAAGTTGTGCGAAACCGGATTGTAGTGTGGTAATGTCAATTAGCCGCGGCTTAGTTCCCTTCCGCAGAATTAAGTGCTTGCAGGTACTCAGTTTGTTAAAATCGTTCATCATCTTCTTACTCATTATTCTTGCGATACCCAAAGGGTGGTCTGAATCCGTCTCGAATGGAAGGAGTTCAACTGCAGTAACCGAAAGGGTGCCTGGTTTTCTCGGGTTGTGGTTACCATATACGGGGACGATATATGGTGGTTGGGGATGGCCATCGGGCGATTCGCTCCAAAGCGCTTTCAAGTTCGGGATAATTGGAGTTGAGAATTCGCCTAATGCAGACGGATATTCATTTCAAAG
>JAJYRM010000238.1 GCA_021794075.1 Bacteroidota bacterium
CAATGATCGCCGACTTCTACGCTTTTGGCGCGAGAGACTTCAACGCGAAAGCGGCGCTCGCCGGTCTCGTGAAGGCCGCCACAGATCCACACGTCGTTGCTCAGCGTTCCTACACTTACGAACGCGATGCCCTCGCAGATTATCTGAAGCTCGGGTATGTCCCCGAACATCAAAAAGGGGGTTTCGGTACAGTTTCAATGACGCTTGAGTATAATACTTCCGACTTCGCCGTGTCCCGGCTGGCAAAAGCGCTTGGAGATACTGGTGATTGTCGGTTACTCCTCCGTCACGCGCAGTTCTGGAAAAACATCTATAATCCAAAAACCGGCTACATACAGATGCGTCGCCGCGACGGATCCTGGGCGCCTGGATTCAAGAGGAACGTGATAAGCTACGACGGCGTCCGCGCGTATGTGGAGGGGACGGCGGGACAATACACCTGGATGGTTCCGTTCAATCTGAAGTCGCTTGCCGCAAAAATGGGAGGCAGAAGAATCGCTACGGCCCGCCTTGATTCTTTCTTCACCAAACTCAATGTCGGCGATGGCGGGAATGACGGCTGGATGGCATGGATGGGAAACGAGCCCTGTCTCGAAACGCCGTGGATATATTGCTTCCTCGGAAGGCCCTATAAAACTCAGCTGACAGTGAGACGAGTCATGACCACACTCTATTCGGACAAGCCCGACGCGTATCCGGGGAACGACGACCTCGGCGAAATGTCATCATGGTACGTCTGGGGCGCTATCGGAATGTATCCGGAAATCCCTGGCGATAACGTCCTGGTCCTCGGGAGCCCGCTTTTCAGGAAAACCGTATTGCATTTGAAAGATGGTGAAGTCACCATCGAAGCCCGCGGCGCTTCGGTAAACGCGCCCTACGTCCGGAGCTTGATCGTGAACGGACGAAGAACGAATAAGCCTTGGATTAGATTTGAAGAGATTTCCCGCGGAGGTTCGCTCAGATTCAACCTCGGTACCTCACCGGACAAAGAGTGGGGAAGAGCACTCAACGACGCTCCTCCATCTTTCAATTGACAGGGAACTGAACTACTATCGCACAATAAAAAGTCACAATCGGGATTAAGATGAACGACACGAACATTGAAATGAAGACATCAACACCAGGAAGGGTCTGCCTCTTTGGAGAGCACCAGGACTACCTTAACCTTCCGATAATCGCTTCCGCGATTTCTTTGAGAATTGGAATTGAAGGGCGCAAACGTGAGGACTCACAGATCATTATTCACCTCCCTGATATAAACGAAGAAGAAGTCTTCTCTCTAAACAAACCGATAACGTACGACAAAGAGAGAGATTACATGAAGAGCGTCGTGAATGTTCTGAAGCGGCACGGTATGACATTTTCGCGAGGCGTTGAATGCACTGTCAAAGGCGAGATACCAATAAACGCGGGCACCTCCAGCTCCTCGGCGCTTATCGTGGCGTGGGTAAACTTTCTCGCGAGGATGAGCGACCAGTCGAAGCAGCTAGCTGCGGAAACAATCGGCGAATATGCCTACGAGGCTGAAGTCCTCGAATTTTCCGAGCCCGGCGGAATGATGGATCAGTATTCCACTTCGATAGGCGGAATAATCTTCCTCGATTCTTTTCCCAAAATCGAGATCAAGAAGCTGAATCCGAAACTCGGCAATCTTGTTCTCGGCAATTCAGGCGAACCAAAGGACACCAAATCCATCCTCGCGCGGGTGAAGAACCAGATACAAAGAGTTGTCAAAGAACTGCAAAAGACTCACCAGGATTTCTCGTTGAGAACAATAGCTGAGTCGGGCATTGACAGTTATGAGCCAATGCTTACCGGAGAACAGGTCGAACTGTTGAAAGGAACCGTCAGGAACAGGGATATCACTTTCAAAGCTTTAAAGGCTCTGACCGAAGCGTCTCTTGACCACAGACTCATAGGAGACCTGATGAACGAACATCAGAAGGTCCTGCGAGACATACTTAAAATATCCACGCCGAAGATCGACCGAATGATATCCGCCGCCCTGAAAGCGGGGGCCTACGGAGCGAAGATAAACGGATCGGGAGGCGGCGGTTGCATGTTCGCGTACGCTCCGGAAAATCCTCAGAAGGTTCGTGATGCCATTGAGAAGGAAGGTGGAGAGGCGTGGGTGCTCTCCGTCGACGAGGGAACCAGGGCTGTCTCCACGGAGGCGAAGTGATGGTCGGAGCAAGATTGGCTATCCTCGCCGGCGGAATCTCGTCGAGGATGAAGAGACCTGCCGAGGCTGACATCAAAGTCGATCAATCACTCGTCAACGACGCGAACCTGAAAGCCAAGTCGATGATAGGCGTGGGAAATGGAGGACGCCCCTTTCTCGATTATCTCCTCTATAACGCGAAGCAGGCAGGTTATGGAGATATCCTCATAGTGATTGGAGAGAACGACGACAGTATCCGTGGTTATTATGGCAAGGAAGACCGGGATAACGATTTCTACGGCATGCGAATCTCTTACGCTGTTCAAAGAATTCCTTCGGGGAAAGAGAAACCAATCGGCACGGCCGACGCCCTCTATCAGGGGCTGAACTCGCGGGGAGATTGGCGCGGAACTAGATTCACTGTCTGCAACAGCGACAATTTGTATTCGGTTAACGCGCTTAAGATGAT
>JAJYRM010000239.1 GCA_021794075.1 Bacteroidota bacterium
ACGATTGGTTGCCCGAATGAGCAGCGCGATCGTAATGTCTGATAACAGCCCTCACCAGGCACCCGGAGAACCCAGCAAAATCAGGCTATCCGCCCAGCCTGGATCAGCGCCCACGAGACAATTTGATACCTTCTGTCTCGTCTCTGGCAAGCTGGATCTCAGGCTATCCACTTGTAATGACGAAGAGCCCATAAAAGGGTTAAACGGCAGCGTTGCATCTCAGACCTGAAACTGTCCCTTATCCATAAAAATCAATTTATAAGCTGTGGAGTTACGTTATGGCCAGAAGAAGAAAAGGCATTCCAGGGTTATCGTTCTCATGGAAGCGAGCGATAGGACTGTCTTCTGCAAAAGGTAGGCTATCCAAAAGAATTGGTGTACCTCTGAGTAAATCAGGGCGTCAGCGCAAGATGAGGCGCGCCATGGGATGCTGTATACCGTTCGTAGCCATCCTGGCGGTTTTTGGTTCCGCAGGGATCGGGCTCACCAAGTTGTTTTCATAGATATGCGTATGAGGACGTAATGGATCTGCAATACTTCTGGGGATACTGAGTGGACCCCAATTAGACGAAAGCGGAGCAAACGTAGTAATGAAGAAATTTGACCTTAATATCGACCGGATGCTTGAAAACTGGGATGCATTCCATGCCATTCGGGAAATCATTGCCAACGCGCTCGACGAACAGATATTGACTGGCACACGGGAAATTGCCATCTCTCATGACGGTGATGGTCAGTGGCACATTAGGGACTTTGGCCGAGGCCTCCGGCACGAGCACTTCACAATGAACGAAAATCAGGAAAAACTCGGCCATTCCGGTCTCATCGGAAAGTTCGGCGTGGGCTTGAAGGACGCCCTAGCGACATTTGACCGCTTGGGCATCGAGACCCACATCCGCTCAAAGTTCTGTGATGTTTCCTTCGACAGATCTGAGAAGCATGATTTCTCTGATGTCGTCACACTGCACGCCTGCATCTCCGATCCATCCGATCAGGCATTCGTAGGAACTGAATTTATACTGAAGGGTTGTTCTATTGAGGACATCGAGAAGGCAAAGCGTCTATTTCTGCGTTTCTCAGGGGAAGAAAGTCTAGAAAAAACCCAATATGGAGAAGTCCTGCGAAAAGCGGGCAAGGTTTCCTTCATTTACATTAACGGCGTCCGCGTCGCCGAAGAGGAGAACTTCCTATTCTCCTACAATATCACTTCGCTGACGGCCGCCATCAAGAAAGCTCTCAATCGCGAAAGGACGAATGTCGGGAGAACCGCCTACTCCGACCGAGTGAAATCCATTCTACTAGCTTCTTCTTCGGAAGAAGTCGCCAAGGCTCTCGTCGATGACCTCGGAAACTTCGGGAGCGGCACACTGCATGACGAAATGAAATGGACAGATGTCTCCGTGCATGCGTCGAAGATCACCAACACCTCAGGAAATATTCTGTTCCTAACAGATGAGGAGATTATGGATGCTCCGCGCTTTGTCGAGGAGGCTCGGGCGAGTGGGCGGCAAATCATCACGATCCCGAGCACCGTCAAAGAGAGGCTGTTGGGACAGGTCGACACTGAAGGCAATGCGATACAGGATTTGGGCCATTTCGTTTCCGAGTGGAACGATTGCTTCGAGTTCAAATTCGTTCCGCCAGAAAAGCTTTTGCAAACAGAAAAATCGATATTCGACATGACTGGAAGGCTCGCAGAGCTTGTCGGAGGCATTCCTTCAAGAGTTCAATCGGTGAAGGTCTCGGAGACGATGCGCCCAGAGACCGGAAGCTTCTCGGAAGCCTGCGGGCTTTGGACTGGCACGGATATCATCATCAAGCGTAGCGAACTTACTTCTATCGAGAGCTATGCCTCCGTTTTGCTTCACGAGATCGCTCACGTCCGAAGCGGCGAAACCGACATCACCATCGGTTTCGAGCGCGAGTTGACATCGTTTCTCGGGATGGTCGCGACTAAAGCACTACGCACAGCTTCCGCCGACACAAAAATTGTCGCAATCTCCAACAACGACTCTTGTATCCCTGAAATCGGGAACACTATGCAGCAGTTGCAAACAGCGAACAGCGATCCCACTCCCGCGAAGAAGGCAGGGTTCTGGGCTAGGTTGTTAGGCAATACTTAAAAGTGCAGCCTCAGAAAACGTAAAAAAATCGCACGTTAAGCCGATTGAATTTCTTTGGGTAGCCCTCATATACTAATCTGTCATCAATTTCGATGGCGTTCTTAGAAGAGGAATCAATTATGACACTTCCAGCAGGAACAAAAGCGAAGACCGGTGAAAAATGCCCTCAAGGTGGTGATTGGCATCCGGTAGGAAATTCGCGTGAGGAACGTTCAATTGGGATAGGTAATGTCATGCCACCAACCCCGAAGGGAGAGACTCACTGGGTACTCAAAAAACCTACGGGCAACAAATAAGGGGTCGCTTCATTCGAAAATATCGTGCGTTAATCCTTTGGAACGGCCGCCTTACTCGCAACCGGCCGTTTTTGAGATACCCCGCATTCTGAGAACCAACCCCCTGCCTTTGCTGGCTTCCGCGTCCTCATAAACCGCTCTCGTTTTGGCATGGGCAACCAGCACGATTTTTGAGAAACAGCTACGCGCCA
>JAJYRM010000107.1 GCA_021794075.1 Bacteroidota bacterium
AAAAGTGGAACCTTATCGCTTCGTCCGGCATGGCGGCTGGCTCGTACACCTGGGCTATACCCCCGTCCATCAATTCGTCACACTGCAAAATGAGGATAGTCAAATACTCGAAGAAGGATTTCAAGACTGTCGCCAGCACCGGCAATTTCTCGATCGCGAGAATGTCCCCGACGTCCACAATAAGCGCAGTGTTCTCCCACCGTGTTATCACCTTTACGAACACCGGAAAGCGTCACATCAACAGGATACGAATCTTCAAGTAGAGGTCCGGAGCTGAGGCATCCCATGAAACTGAAGGCGTTTTCATCCCGCTTTCTTTTTCTTTCTCCGAGAGAGACAAGTGTCTCCCCGGATTTAGGGAAAATCGCATTTTCAGACTCAAGAATGTCTTGTCAAAACTCGAAGAGGAGAAGTAGAGGCATCTAATGGGCACCGGCCAAATGTTGCTAACGATCGGGGCAATCGTAACGCTGGGTGGAGTCATACTCAACGTTAACAGAAACATAAACAACACCGGCGCCATACTTCTTCATTCGAATATGGGAATCGAAGAAATTTCTCTCGCTTCATCGATAATTGAAGAAGCGCAAGGACTTGCCTTCGACGAAGTAACCGATACCGGTGCGGTCGTGTCGACTAGTGAGTTGACTCCGGCCAGCGCGCTGGGACAAGAGAACAATGACCCCAATGATCTGAATGATTTTGATGACTTCAATGGTCTCAATAACAAGGGACGCCTCGAAATCGATACTCTTTCCACAGGCATTTGCTATGTCTTTACAAGGGTTCATTACGTCAATCTAAATGACGTCAATGTGGAATCTACATCCCAGACATGGAACAAGAGATTGGATGTCTGGGTATGGAACTCATCAAGTACTGACACGGTCAAGATGCAGACAGTGTTCAGCTACTGGCCGTTCTAAGGATGACCGATGGGAACGAACACATTAATAGATCTTGCAGGCTCATTCCTCGTTAGCGGACTACTCTTATTCGCCGCGCTCCAGCTGGATCAAAAGTCTATCCAGACGACCTTTGATTCGCAGGGAGGACTGGAAGTGCAAGAGAATATGGTCGGACTCATCGAATACCTTCAATACGACTTTAGAAAGATCGGATACTGCAGAAACGCGTCGAAGCTTCCGAGTTCAGCAGTCAGCACTTTCATACAAAAGGGAGACACGAACGCGATATGGTTTCTTGCCGACCCATCTAATTCCGGCAACGTGGACACTGTCAAGTACTGGCTTAGTTCGACCCCGATTCCGGGCTCTCCCAATCCCAATACAAGACTATTGTACCGACAGATCAACAGCAGCGCGCCAGTTGCCACAAACCTTGGAATAACCGATTTCAAGATACAATACTATGAGGCGTTCGGCGTTCCGATCCCTACTCCAATCGGTTCACCGAACCAGGTCCAATTCATTATGCTGACCGTGAGAATGGAGCCGATATTTACCTTTAACTCTGATTACAGCAAGAATTTCGCCGTATGGAGACAGACGAGAATGGTCTCCAGAAACTTGAAGCGATAGGAGGAGGCCATGGTTGGCAGAGGGACCCTCATAGTTGTTCTCGGTTATACGATCCTTTTTGGGTTGACGGGCAAGTATTGGACACGAGTCGGAAACAACTCTGTCGAAAACTTCCTTCAATATTATAATGAGACAACCGCGCACTCCATCGCCGTCTCGGCAGCTAACCTCGGAGGTAACCGTATATTCTTGAATCAAGCCACAACTCGCAGCTTTGCTTTCAGCGGCTCGATGTCTGGGGGACAATACACTGTGACAGTCGACTCGATCGGGCAGCACACGCTGAGAATGACCGCCACAGGCACTTACCCTCCCGGCGGCTCTGAAGGAAGTATTACCGACACAGTAAGAGTGCAATTCGGGCCAAGGTATTTCTCGACCTTTGGGTTATATACTGTCACGATGAACAATATATCGTGGGATACCGGCGACACGATCTGGGGAAGTTTTCACAGCGATGGCACGTTCAACGTCGAGGGTAGGCCGGTCTTTTTTGGAGATGTGACCTGTAAGAACGGCATCATAGGTGGAGGCACACCCGTCATATACGGTTCGTACCAGTCAGGGGTAAGCATCCCGATGCCTGCCACGGGAGTCTCGGACGTTCAGAGCGCAGCGGCGACCGGCGGCGCACTCATAAATAACCCGGATAATCCGGCACCTTTCGATGTCTATTTGACTATTAACCCTGACACGACCGTGACTTTCCATACTAGCGTGAGCGCCAAAGATACGACGATAGCGATGGCGTCCTTCGCCCCAAATGGGGTTATATTCGTAAATAATGGGAACCTTCATGTTCATGGCACAGTCAGCGGCCGAATGACAGTTGCCGCCGGTGGAAGTTCATCCACCGGTTTCGGAGACGTGTACATAAACGGAAACGTCACCTGCAACTCCGACCCAAGAACCGCCGTTAACAGTTCAGACATGATCGGCATCGTCGCCGAGAACAACGTCTGGGTTGAAGGCGACAACGAATATCTCGGTCTATCACCAATCAGTCCGATTGCCAACCCGTTCATTGAGGCGGCCATTTATACCCAAAACGGCACATTCCAATGCTATTACCAGGAATCAGAGCAATACAAATCTCTGGGAGCGGTGCACGTGTACGGATCAATTGCCAACAACTACCTCGGAGTGATATGCGATCCGACGGGGACTTACGGATACAAAGCCGACTACAGATTTGACTCAAGACTTTCAAGCGTTGCGCCGCCCGCGTATCCGGTCACGGGAACTTATAGTATCCTTTCCTGGTACGAATGAAGCCTGGAGCTCATTTCAACGCTCCTGCACGCAATTTCTGGATAGCGTGCAGGCAATATCAAATCACTACATGAGGCAAACGCTTACTCTATATCGGAGCCTTCCAAGACGTTTGTAATAACACCAGGTACGCACATAGAACGTAGCTACTTACCCAATCAAAGCACTCACACAGATGAAACCAGTTCAGTACAGAAACCGCAAGCCTCTCGAGTATCTTCCGAACGATTTTAGAATCGCGCTGCGGACGGGGAGATTTCGTGACTTCGAATTCATTATAAGGAGGAAAAAACGCAAGCTGCCTGGCATCGTTGTCGGCTCAGTAGGGTTAGCACTCCTAATCACGAGCGAGTTTGTACAGGAAACTCTTGGATTAATATTATTCGCGATAGCCGCCCTGATAACAGCGGTCGGGATTCATTTCGAACTCATCAATAGAATCGTCCGCCAGTACAAGTACTTCGTCGTCCCCGGCGCGGCTGCCTTTCTCATTCTTGCCTTCATGATTTGGCCACGAGCCTTCAGCATTATCCTCCCTAGACAGCACGTGACGCTGTTGTCCCACTTCAAAGCCGGGTTTCCCATCAAATCCCCGAAGCTTGTCGTTATGCTAGGGGGCGGTAGAAAAATCTCCATGACGTACACAAAAGCCCAACTTGAGAAAGCGAAGCCAGACTCGTTTCAATTATCAGCGACCGCAATTCCATTCCGCCTTTACTTAGACAACGGAAAGTTGTTAATAGATGCCGACGTTTTTGCGGGCGTCAACAGTCCCCCGATCCGCATCAGACGAAATGTGATCCATGGGTTGCCGTTCGCCTGGGACGGGAACTACAACAGTAAGGCGTTTGAGATAATCAGCTCCGACACAATTCCGGTGTTCCAGTTCATTTGCAAATCAGCAGACAGTGTCGTGGTCAAGGGTGTCTTCAGAAAAGGGGGAGAATTAATAATAGCCAACCAAAGCGGCGTAAGCAGCGTTCAAGGAAAGCGCGTGCTGTTTTACAAAACGAAGCCTATTTTCAAATACCCTTCATGGAAATACCCACATGAGCTAGCATCCGGACACTGACCTTACCTGCCTCCACTGATAACAGCAAAAAGAAAAAGCCCGTATCAGCACAAAAGCTCACTGACACGGGCCTAATCAAGGAAGAAACAATCTTCAGCAGACTTACATCACATCAAAGGTTTTCACATTCAGGTTTTCATGCTCTTGTGATATGGTTGCCGCTTCTGCTTACTTCGCGCACGATTCGTTGCGGCGAATCTTCCGTTCTCAGATTTCATCGGACGGGAGTAAGAGTAACAAGTTCGACACCGTGGTAGGGAACTTCGGCTGCAAACCTGCCATCGAACGTGCCCAAATTCTTCTGCCTCCACAGATCCCTAACCTTGAATTTACCTTCTATACCGACCATCGCCCCATTGATACTTATGTTCGCCTCTTTCTTCTCACCCCGCCAGCTGAAATAATCCGCGGGCTTCCTTCTCCTCCTGCCGACGTTAAACATGCCGACAGCCTTGGCTCCATCGGACAAGCTCTTCGCCCAAATTTCTTTGCCATCTCTTTTATAAACACATATCGCTTCTTTGCCCAGCGGGTCCTGATCAACGGCAAGGACTTCCCTGTTGGTTATAAGATTCATTGTGAAAGGATCGAGACGGGCCAAATCGCACCCGAGCATCAGCGGCGCCGAGAGGAGGCACCACAGGCTCATTTGTGAATACTGTTCATTGGGTGTAAGCTTAGACGGACGCAGATTCATCCCCCACCCGAGGCGCCCTACGACAAGCATGTCAGGATCATTCCAGTACCCTGGCCCCGCGTACTTAGCGTAATTCTGGCTGAATCCGATCCGTGACACGCTCCGCCATGTATCGTTTATGTCGCCTGTCGTCCGACACATGTTCGCTCCGACTTTTCTTCCCCATGTCCATGGTTTCTTCTTTCTCCCGATCGGTCCAGGATTAATGCTAAGAACAATGTCACGTCTAATTCCGCCAAGTATCCGATGCATGAGGAGGAAAGGTTGCTCAAGCGATTCCAGGCTGCTGTCTTTGAGTTCTCTTGTGTACGTACACCAATCGTACTTTATGAAATCGACTCCCCAGTCTTTGAACCTTTTTGCGTTCTCGCGCTCATGACCGTACGATGCGGTCAGCCCGCTGCACGTAAACGGGCCGGGAGATGTATGAAGGCCCAATTTCAGACCATAGGCATGGATGAAATTACTCAGGGCCTTCATGTGTCTGAATTTCCTGTTGGGATTTATCATTCCCTCGGAGTTATACGACCGACCGCCCAGGAGAGGGTTAGTGCTGTTCGGTTTCACCGTCCATCCGCCGTCGATCACGACGTAAGACCATCCGTAGTCGACAAGACCGTCATTCACCATAGCGTCCACTGCCGACCGGACGTCGTGTGAATTTACCGACAGCCCCCAGGCGTTCCAGCTGTTCCATCCCATCGGAGGGGTGAGAGCTATTGTGTTTCCTGCTTTTATTAGAAACTCCTGCTTGGCTTTCCCAAATTTGTTTTGGGCGATCAATGTCACCCTGAAATCTCCTCGTTCCTGAATAGCTCCCGTTATTTGTCCGGTCTCTGGATCCAAGGTGAGGCCATCGGGTAGGTGTCGCGCATGAAACGTCATCGGCCTGGCTCCACTGGCGCCGACCGTGAAAAGGAACGGATCTCCCGGGCGAACGCCGAAGACTTTCGCGCTGTTTATCATCGGATAATTCGGAGCTCTTGGAGTGAGAATGTAGTAATCGCGCCCGGGTACCATTACGGAATCAGGGACGGGCTTGAGCATCATTAATCTTGCATCGCACCAGTCGGCAAGATTTCCCTTGCCTATATGACCGGTAACGAGTAGTCCAAGCTGCTCAACTCCCGTGAGACTAATGTCGATTGTTTTCGGAGCATCACTTTTCTTCATGACGCCGCTCCGCCAGATGATTTTCCCATCACCCAGGACGAAGAAGCTGGCTTCGCTTTTTGCCAAAGCTTTGTCGTCGAGTCCGACCTTTGCGGTAAAACTTTTGCCGTTGCCGTCGACATTTATGAGGATCGCGCTTATCGGACTTGTGCCGATTCCCCTCGAATAGACCTTCCCGCCGAGGGACAATGAAGTTCCTTCAACGGTCTTATCTGCGACGGGATAATACTGCCAGCCGCATGACATGTTCGAGAGATCAAGTCTATCAAGCCAGACACTTTCTCCAAAAGCCGTGTCGCAGGAAATCGCGACAAGGAGGATAAGGAATATGAACCGTGTCTTCATTTGAGGATTACGAATTGACAGGACATTTAGAAAATATACCTTAAGATAAGAGGCGCCAGGAAGTCACTTTATCATCATCACTTTGCGCGTATTCATGTAGGCGCCAGCTCTCATCGTGATGAAGTAGACGCCGCTTGCCAGTTCCGATCCATTGAACTCGACCGAGTATTTGCCGGGGCTCTTCTCCGAATCAACAAGAGTTGCCACTCTTCTTCCAAGAGCATCATACACTTCGATGTGGACCATCGCCCGCTTTGGTACAGAATAGCTAATCATGGTTGTCGGGTTGAAAGGATTTGGATAGTTCTGAGATAGCGCGAACGCCCTGGGACCCCCTGTCAGACCCTCCACCGAAGTAAGCTCCGTGCCAGTTGAGAACTTTGACGTCGTGGAATACTGGCTTGGGCCCAGGTCGTTTACTGCCCTGACGTGCCAGAAGTATGTCGTGTTTGAATCGAGGTTGACGGCTAGTCGTACCGATGTATCGGTAACTACAGTGTCGAAAAGGACATTTTGCGGCAGAAACGTCCCGACAGAATCTCCGCTCGTATAGACCTGGTAATTGTCGGCGATCTGAAGCTGATAGTTCTGTGCGTATTGAGAAGGATGCCAGGAGAAGTCGGTATTCAAGGTTACTCCTGTTGTGAGCGACCCAGGCGAAATGGTCGATGGTGTCGCTGGAAAGGTCACTGCCGCTCCGGTCACGAACGAGCGCGTGGGAGTGAAGCTGCTCGATCCGCCTGGGTTTATCGCGCTGACATGCCAGTAGTACTTCGTATTGGGATTGAGAGGTCGAGTCAGTTGCAGAGAAGTGTCCGCCACGACTGTATCGACAACAACGTACTGCGTCTGGAAAGTACCGTCTCCATTTTCCAATGAATCGGAAGCTACCTGGACACGGTATGTAATCTGGAAATAGGAAGTCGATGGACTCCACGTGAACAGCGCTTCTTCAGCGACTTTGCTTGCTGACGTATCCGGTGAAACGGGAGTCGGCACCGTCGCCACAGGCACGCCTGAGAGCTGGTGGGACACGCTGTAAATCTTCGGCGTGCCGCTGAGCCCGTCCGTGAAGCCGCCTGAACTTACAGGAATAGTTCCGCTGTCGGAATTTGTATTCACCCAGTAAATCGTTTTCGCGGTATCCGGCAAAGAAAGAGAAGTCAGTGGAAAGTTCAACTGATGAGCCGCGCCTGTCGTCCAAGCGGCCACCTTTACAGTATCGCCTGCATTTTCCATAACGAGGATCACGTCCGATGTGTCGCCGTCATTGTATCTCTCGACTACCCGGTAGCCTGGCAGTTCACGAGTCAATACGGTTACGGTTATGTAAGCCGGTTTCGGGTTAAGGTAATAATCGACAACTCCGCGGTGCCGTCCGATTTTGTCTATAAGGCCATCGTTCATCCAGTCATACCAAATGGAAAGGGGAGCGCCTGAATACAGATTGAACAGCTGCATGCGGGCAAAATAGTCCGCCTGTGTCTGTCGAGACACCCCTCCTAATGATGGCGAGCACGTGGAATAACCCCATTCGCTGCTGACGATAGGTATCGTATCCCCTGCAGGCTCGTACTTGGAAATGAGTGCCCTTACGTTCGCGAAATCCGGTCCAACAGTTTCAGGGATCCTGGGCGGAGGCGGGTTGTCCCGATAAGGGTGAAGGCTAACCCCGTTCACATAGTTCAATATCCCTGCTTGGAATAAGGTGTCGAGGACGTTCAGCTGTATTCCCGCCATTGCTGGCGCAACTATCGTCGCTGTGGGATCGGCATTTCGCATTGCCTTGCTGGCCGCTGCAACCATAGCCGCGTATTGAACCGCATTATGACTCGGTTCCCAGTTGATGGTATTGTTCGGCTCGTTCCATATTTCCCAAACAAAATGATGCCCCGCGAAATGTTTGACCGCCGCGGCGGCGAAAGCAGAATACGCGGCGATGTCAGCCGAATCCACTACTGCTGAAAATGTGCTATTGGCATAAAGGGTATCGTTGTAATCGAGTATGAAAAGCGCCCTTATACCTCGCTGATCCAACTCCGATACGAGCGTGTCGTACGGAGCCCAGTTGTAAACTCCTTTCGTCGTCTCTATGTCCTGCCAGTACATATCCATCCTGATGAACTTGAAGCCTGCCGCCGCTATCATGTCGAGCATGTAGCGGTTTATAGGACCATAGGAAGGGTCTTCAATGTTAGACCTGTTCGACCACATCGACGCGCCGTTAACGAAGTGAATATTGACGCCGACTCCATCCGGAAAGACCAGAGGGGGAAGATTGGAAGGTTGGGTCTGCGCAAACAACAAGGCGTTCGGTAAAACAATAAAGAGAAATAATGATGAAATAATTCTCTTCAACATATTGATAAGCCTCCTAGACAATTACGATGAGTCTTCACAACTGCAAATTATGGGATTAAGTATTCTGGTGCACCGCTCAACCTGCAACTCACTTCGCCGCCTCTTACCTTGAGCTGCACCGAGTGCCCTTCTTCGCCGACACACTTTATGTCAGCCAGGTTACGAGTCAAACCAAAAACTGGGGCTGGAATGTTGAAGGTGTGGGCAGGGCCGGTCGTCCAGCCGACGATCCGGGTTGAGCCATCAGCATTCTTAAAGATCAAAACAACATCCGCACCGTCTCCAGTGTCGAACCGCCGCGTAATATGGAAACCTGACAGCTCGCGCGTCATGGTACGGACAGCAAAATACGACGGCTTGTATTTCAAATCATAAGTGACCACGCCCCTATTTTGGCCCTTCACGTTTACGTCCGGGCCGTCGTTCTTCCAGTCGTACCAAATAGAAAGATGCACGCCGCAATAAAGATTGAACAACTGCTGCCTGACCACGTAGTCGGCCTGAGTTCGATATGAAACGCCTTTTGAATAGGTCGTATATCCCCACTCGCTGCTGACGACAGAGATATTTTTTCTGTGGGGCTCATAACGAGCGATGAGCTGTCGGAGTTTTCGAAACTGCGGGCCAACCGTTTCAGGCGGTAGGCTGCCACGATAGGGATGGACGCTGAAGCCGTTAATGTAGCGAAGGATGCCCGATTTGAGGATCGGCTTCAGAAACCTCCATTCAAAGCGCACGGAACCGGGAGCAATGATTGTAGCGCTCGGATCCGATTTCCGTATAGCTCTGCATGCCGAAAGAGCCAGGGCGATGTAATTCTTTACGTCAGGATGAGGCTTCCAAAAGGCCCTGTTGTTCGGTTCGTTCCAAATTTCCCAGACAATATGGTGACCTTCGAAATGTCTTACGGCCGCCGCTGCCCACTTGGAATAAGCCACGATGTCAGACTGACTGACCGGGCCCCAATTTTTTCGTGGACCTGAATATAGCGGGTTGTTGTAATCGAGAATAAAAAGCGCTCGCAACCCGCGACGTTCCAGGTTGGATGCCAAACTGTCGTAGGGACTCCAGTCATACACGCCCTTCCTCCTCTCCGTCCTAGCCCAGTGAAAATCTGTCCGAATGAACTTGAAGCCCGCGGCTGCGATCATGTCAAGATCACGAGCGTGTCCGGTAACGAAGTGTATGTTCACGCCGACACAATAAGGGATCACGGGAGGAGGTATTCCTGAAGGGTGCACAGAGGGTGTACGTTTATTTGCCATGGCGGGCAACGCCGCAAAACACATGAAGACAAACGCGAAAAGATTTGAAAAGTTACTCATCAAGAAGCTGTCGGCCTTCCTACTTCTTGACTTTCTTGGGTGGAATGTAAGGCAAAGCTTGAGATCCTCTCGGCCCGAGCGGCTCCTCGTGAGGAAGCGTCACTGTCGGCGGGTAAGTGTAGTGTACAGGATCCAGTTTCGATTTAAGCCCGGGAGGCACCTGTATGACGAAAGGAGCTGCCGGCGCTGCATTAAAGTCGAAACAATCCTCCATACCATTCGCACGTCCGTCGCGCGTCGTGAGGTTCTTGAGATGCCACCTGTCTTCGATGAACTTCAAGACCGAAGTGAGATCGTAAGCATAATGCGAGATATAGTGTTGTTTGGCATAGGGAGAAATCACAATCATCGGCACGCGCGGTCCGTATCCATACGCATCGACTTCCGGAGGAACCACATGGTCATAGAATCCGCCGTAATCATCCCAGCAGAGAAATATCGCAGTGTTCTTCCAGTAAGGGCTCCGCATGACGGCGTTAATAAGCCTCGTAACGTACCACATCCCCTGCTGAATCGGCTCGGGCGGATGCTCGCTATCTTGAAAATCAGGAATGAGCCATGAGACCTGGGGAAGCTTACCGTCTTTCAAATCACTGTAGAACTCCGTCTCGGCCACGAGGTGATCCATCAGCTTCGGATTGTCGCGAATGTACTTGAAGCCCGGCATCGGATTCCATAGCGTGAAGTTTTTTGGATTCGGATATGCCAGATCGGAAAGATGCGCGTTTATTATCGCGGCGTTCGGAGGAAGCGGCCGGGTCTCAACATAGTATTTCCAACTAATCCCCTTACCCGTGAATCTATTTACGATTGACGCGAAGTTGAAACCGTCGTCGTCGTCCATCACCTTTTCAAGATATTTCAACGATCCGATATTGTTGAGCTCCTTCGATTGAGCCGCCACAGTGTAGACGTGATTCGGCGAACTCCCGCTCATCTCAGATGAGAAGTAGCGGTCGCACAATGTATATTTGTGCGCGTACTCCCAGTAGTTAGGGATATCGGTCGAGTCATAATAGCCCATCGTATATGGCGTACCTTCTGCCCATACAAAGCCATCCATCCTTCCGTTGTCGTAGCACGCGTGGGCGGATTCCCAGCTGTGTTCGAGATCGACGAGAGGTTCGCCCGCGGGCATGTGAAACGGCTTCACTGTCTGTTTCCCGCCCGGCATTTTGGGGAGAGCCGTCCCAGGCGGTATCCCATTCGCGCCAGGAAATGTGCCGAAGTAATTGTCGAAGGAGTGATTCTCCTGGATTATCCAGATGACGTGCTTGATCTTATTAATGCCAGGAACTCTCTCCGGCTCCGTCTGTGACCCTGCGGGGCGCGCAATTGAGACCGCCGCGGCAGAAAGAAGAAACACGATCGCGGTGAGTATTTTTTTCATTAGATGCGAATTCGGAAGTCTTTGCATTGACGCCTTCCTTTCAATGTTTACAGTTTATTGATAAGAGGGTGGAGCATCTTGCGGGGCATTCCCCCAAATCTTGTTAGGCTTAGCCCCAAGTTCATATTTCATCGCGCCGCCTCGAGAGATGTCGGTGAACCTGATCCAAGGCTTGCTCCAACTCTTGCCGTTTACTTCGAGATGCTGAACATATGGCGCGTCCTTCGCTGCACCGTCGCCGATAATGGTCACGCTCCCGCCCTGAAGATGAACAACAGCTTTCTTGAATAGAGGACTCCCAAGAACGAGGATATTCGACCCCGGGAGTTCCGGGTACATACCAAGCGCGCTGAATATGTACCATGACGACATTTCTCCGAGGTCGTCGTTGCCCGGATATCCGAGCGGTTTCCAGGAGTAGAGCCGTGTCATCGCCTCACGGACGATCTGCTGTGTCTTGTAAGGCTCGCCGAAGAAATCATATTCCCAGGGCGTCTCAAGACACGGTTCATTTCCCAGATAGGCATAACGCGACCTGGTGCCGGCGTTCAGTCTGGTAAAGAATGTATCGAGCCGGGCGGCGGCGATTTTCAGGCCTCCCATCTTATCTGCCAGCCCCTTCAGATTGAAGGGCACCATCCAGAGATACTGGGCGCCTGTTCCCTCGACGTACGCCAGGTCTCCGTTGTAACGGCCTACTTTGTCGGAGAAGCCCGGTGCCCATTTCCCATCTCTGCGGCGCATCTGGATATACCCGGTCTCGGGGTTGTACAGATTTTTCCAGTACTGAGCATGCTTCAAGAGCAACTGACTATCATTGTTGTCGCCCAACGCCTTTGCAAGACGTGACACCGCGAAATCGTCACTGTTGTACTCAAGCGTCATCGAGACGTTTCCGTAGCCGCCGTTCTGATGTTCCGGCACATACCCCAGCTTGAGATAATCGCCCAGTGCGTCGCGCTCATGAGTCTGGGAATACGGTGCAACTACTCTCGGGTCGGTCGCGGCCTTCACAAGCCCGGCAAGAGCGGCCTTCACGTTGAAATCCCTCGCGCCGAAGGCGTAAAAGCCCGCGATGATCGGCGCCGCCGGGTCACCCATCATTTCCCCGCTGTCCATATTGGGAATTCCCCACCGTGGGAAGGCGCCGCCCTGCTCATAATCCCTTAGGAGGGACTGCGCCATGTCGCTCGCATGCTTCGGAGCTATCATCGCCAAGAGCTGACATTCGCTTCTGTAGATATCCCATCCCGAGAAATTAGCGTACTGAACCCTGCCGTTGTGCGTCTCATGTATCTTCTGGTCATATCCGATATACTTCCCATTGACGTCCGAGCAGACCGTAGGACCAAGAAGCGTATGATACAGCATGGAATAAAAAGTTTTCATCTCGTCAGGAGTACCGCCGGTAACCTGAATCCGGTTCAGCCGTTCGTTCCATACCGCCTCTTCTCTTGCAACCGCGCTATAAAAATCTTTTGAAGAGAACTGGGAGACAGGATTTTCGACATCCACATTTTCCTTCGCGTCAGCAATACTCACGTAAGAAATTGCCGCCTTGATCAAAACGGTACGATTGCCCGACAAATTAAACGTGACATAAGCGCCGGACGCTTTGCCGTCTCCCTGCGTGGAGCCGCGGGACAGAGTGTTGTCGCTCCATGTACCATATCCCGAAAACGGGCGGCTGAAGACAGCGTAAAAATATATCGTAGTCTCATCGCGCTTCCGGCAGAAATGTCCGCTCACTTCCGCACCCGAAATGGACCGGGTCGAAGGATCGATGCGTACAAAGGCCAACGAGACCGCGTTCTGGTCGCTCGCCGCGTTAACCGTAATAGTCCCGGCATCATTGCCGGGGAAAGTGAAGCGTCCGAATCCGCTCCTGGTTGTCGCGGTCAGTTGGACGTGGATCCCATTATCCATCTTAACGCTGTAATACCCTGGCTTCGCTGATTCGTTTGCGTGAGAAAAAGGAGTTGAATAGGCGTACCGGTTGGCAGGCGCGGAGCTCAATCCGCTCGAAAGGAGCGGCATGAAACCGAAATCTCCAGCATAGACACAACCGGCACCGCTCAACTGATTCATGCTGAAGTCATATATGGTCGAATCCTTATAGTTGTATCCGCTGTACACAGGTCTCTTGCCGACATCGGGGCTCCATTGAACCATTCCAAACGGAGCAGAAGCGCCTGGATAGCAGTTGCCGTCTCCCGCGGTGCCGCAGAACGGATTCACATATTTTACGAGATCCTGAAATTTATAAGCGGTTTTTCCAGGAGCCGGTTCTGGTAACACTTTCGCAAAAATGGTGGTCGGTACAATCATGAAAATTGAAAGACAGAAACGCCATGCCATCCCGCGTACTAGTTTCAACATATTCTACTCCATAACTTAATTAATCTTAATTCTGTATCAGCTCGTGCTTCGATGGAAGCTTTGGGAACGGATGATGCGGCTCGGTCTGATACCAGTAAGCGACCGAAGATATATCGTCCTCCCTTGGTAAATATTTGTGTCCCGCCTGCCAGCCAAGATCCTGAATCGTAACTCTTAGGCTCTTGTCGAACCTGATGGGATCCAATATGTGCCATCTGTACATGCCTATCTTGTACACCCAGGTGTTGACGCCGTTTGGCACGATCACTTGCGGCATGCCTGAGTATGGCGTCGAGAATTCCTGAAGATGACCGTCATTGTCGAAGCCGTAGGACCCGCCAAAATAGTCTTCGGTACCCGTGCCGCATATCGTCGGGAACTTGCTATCTCCGTCGATGTAGAATTTCATTTCTCCTTCACCCCACCAGCCGTCGGAATGAGGCGACCAGGCGAGATAAGTCCCGACATACTGGCCTTTGCCCTCGATGCTGTCGACGATAGTGTAATCATGCTT
>JAJYRM010000108.1 GCA_021794075.1 Bacteroidota bacterium
GGTATACTTAGTACGGTCTCAAACACGAGAGAGATGCTAAAGTCGAAATTGCGATCTCAGGCGAGAAAAAGGATCGACAAAACCCTTCAATACGGCACCACAACTATGGAAATTAAGAGTGGTTACGGGCTTGATTTCAGAAACGAGATAAAGATTCTTGAAGCGGCAAACGAGCTGCGAGAGGAGTCTATTTCCGAGATCATAGTCACGTTCCTTGGCGCACACACACTACCGCCTGAGTTCTTGAACGACAGGAGCGGTTACATCGAGTTGCTAACCCGCGAACTGATACCGTACATATCCAAGAGGAAACTCGCGACGTTTTGCGACGTCTTCTGCGACGATGGATTTTTTTCCATAGAGGAGACTCGACGGATATTGACAACCGCAAGAGAGGGAGGGATGCTTCCCAAGATGCACGCCGACGAGCTTTCCTCGAACGGCGGTGTCAACCTTGCCGTCGAATTGGGAGCGGTATCCGTCGACCACCTTGAGCGCGTAAGTCCGAACGAGATCCGCGCGCTCGCGGGAAGCGACACAATCGGAGTCATCCTCCCCTCCGTGGCGGCTTACTTAAGAGGGACTCCGGCACCTGCCAGGGAGATGATAGACCGCGGCTGCGCCATTGCGGTTGCGACGGATTTTAACCCCGGAACTTCCATGGTCGATAATATGCAGACGGCGATGTTCTTCGCCGTTACCATGAACCAGATGACAGTAGAGGAAGCGCTGAACGCAGCGACGATCAACGCCGCATCGGCGCTCGCGGTATCGGACAGGCTCGGAAGCATCGAAGTCGGTAAGCAGGCAGACCTTCTCATCGTCGATGGGCAAGACTACAGCATACTCCCATACCACTTTACTGAGAACAAAATATTGAACGTGGTGAAGAATGGAACCTTATTGGAATTTCCTTGACGAGACGGACGCGTCTCTCCTTTACAAACGAAGCGAACAGGAAGACTCGAGATTCGGCGAATTGGTCGAGATCAGGCGAGACAAGTTTGGCGAACGATTCAAAGTTGTGCTGCTAGGTTTCCCTTACGACGAAGGTGCCGTGCGAAACAAGGGACGATCAGGGAGTTCGTCCGCCCCCGACGAGATTCGCAGAGCCTTCTACAAGCTAACCCCCACGAAGTCAGCCGCGCTCCCGGATGCCGAAATCCACATTTTCGATGCGGGCAATCTCAAGAGACATATGAAGCTCGAAAACGCGCTTTCGAAACTTGAAGCGATAGTCAATCACCTCCTGAGATACGGATATACTCCGATAGTTTTTGGCGGGAGCAACGACATGAGCTACGCCGACTTCAAGGCCTGCGACGCGGTAAGAGGAAGGTGCGGCGCGATAAACATCGACTCTCATCTTGACGTGAGGGAGAATTCGAACGGGATAAACAGCGGGACGCCGTATAGAATGCTCATCGAAGAGAAAGTTCTTAGGGGTACAGATTTCGTCGAATACGGAACGCAGGATTTTGCCAATTCACGCGAGCATCTGGCTTATGTCCGCGCCGCAAAGGCGCAAGTCTACACACTCAATCAAATTCGTTACAGGAGCAATTCAGAACAATTCATGGAGGCTTACAGGCTAGTCGCGAAGGAGACGGGAAACGTTTACGTAAGCTTCGACATGGACAGCGTTCGCAGCTCGGACGCCCCTGGTGTAAGCGCGCCGACACCGACAGGCCTGACGGCGGAGGAAGTGCTCGAATGCGCTTACCTTTCCGGAAGCGAACCCAAGACTGCGATGATAGACATCTGCGAGTTCAACCCTAAGTACGATGCCGACGGCAGAACCGCTAAGCTAACGGCGATGGTGGCAGCAAACTTCCTGGCAGGCTTGGCCAACCGATATTGAAATCTCTTTCACCGCGGAGGCGCTAAGTCAAGAGGACAAGTATCTCTAACTGCCATGTACCTATTGGCTCCATCCTTGAGCAATGGCGTATCAAAATTCACCAGAGAACCAAGCTCCTATCCAGTTAGTTGCAGGTACTTTACGATCTGGACCTCGTGGACAGGAGGAAGGCTTTCGACGACCTTGATCTCGATGAAATTCTCATCCTAGACAAGCACATCAATCCTGAAATCTTTGCTGATAAAAGCACCCTTATCAATCAAGGAAAACAATACATGGTCATCCGACACCCATCCCTCGCAACCCAATCTCCGGCAGCAGGCACAGTTCGTAGACTACCTCAAGCATCCCACATCCCATCTCCCTGTGAAGCGTGATAATCACGCCAAGAATCTCTTTCGACAACTTATTGTACCATTCCCTATTCATCCCACCCCACTTCGATTTTAAGAACAACTTCACTTCGCCCCGCCGCGGTCACAGCGCCTTCCTCTGGCAATTTTAAATCTGCTCTGCGCCGTCGCGACTTCGCGGCGAGTATCACGCGACAGCTGGTTCGTCGACGGAGAGTACTTTCCTAGCCGGATCAATTGTCCCCATCACCCCTATCGGCAGAGTGATTTTAACGGGGACATGTCCATAAGCCAGATTTGAAACCACCGGTTTCCCAATGGAGAACAGGTCTTCTCTGATGATTTCATCGAGCGGGCGATGAGGCTTCTCCGGTTCACTGGGGGCGCAGTTAGTAAACTGTCCCAATGCAAAGCCACAGGCCTTTGCTAATATGCCTGCAAGCCTGAGCTGAGTAAGCATTCTATCGATCGAGTACGGCTCCTCGGACACCTCCTCAAAGGCGAGAAGACTTCCGTCGAACGGCGGGATATAATTGGTTCCGAGGAGAGAGGTAACGAGCGATATGTTTCCGCCCAGGATCCTTCCTTGCGCCGTCTTGTTGCCTATGAAAGTTGGCTTATAGTCCTTGTGCATTTTCAGCTTTCCGACAGGCTTGTCGCGAGTCACCATTTCAAAGAACATCGCCTCGCTGAATGGGTCGATGTTGTCGCCGAACTCCATGGCGATCATCGGGCCGCTGAACGTAACGAGCCGCGTCTTCCTGAAGATTGCGAGGTGGAGCGCGGTAATATCCGAGTAACCGACGAAGATTTTGGGATTCCTCCTGATGGCGGCGTAGTCAAGCTTGTCAAGTATTCTCGGCGAGCCGTATCCCCCCCGAGAACAAATTATCGCCTTGACGTTCCTATCCTTGAATGCCTCGTTCAGATCCGCGGCCCGCTCCTCGTCGGTTCCGGCAAGGTAACCCGCGACCTTTTGGGCGTTCCCCGCCACTCTAACTCTGTAGCCGAGTGATTCAAAATACCGGACCCCCGCGTCCATCTTAGAAGTGTCTCTAGGGGAACTTGCTGGTGATACGATGCAGATGAGGTCGCCTTTTCTGAGGCGGGGAGGTCTTAGGATTTCCATTTGATGATTCTTTTCTCTTTTTGCTAAGTTAGCTCAGTGTGCCACGAACTTGCAAGGCGCCGAAGATTTCTTGGGGAGGATAAACAAATGCAATTAGCGTCTGCCTCGATAGTGCGTTTGAATTGACATTGTTGAGACTCGAAGGATGAATCTGAAGCAAAGAACTTGGCGCTTCGTTTCAAGCATTCTTTCAAATGAACTCGAATTAGGATTCCCTACCGGCAGAAAAATCTTGAAGAATTGCTCCCGCAGGGCTATATTATTAATCAAAAGCTTGGACAGGTAGCTCAGTCGGTAGAGCAACGGACTGAAAATCCGTGTGTCGGCGGTTCGATTCCGCCCCTGTCCACAGATTCACTCATTTTAGCCCCTTCTCTTCCCCAATTTTTCGCTTCCTTCAATACAAATCGGAATCGATGTGAACGTTTTTGTTATGGAACCGAATCTAGCCGCTGCGACTTAAGGATGTACTCGTACGATGGATGATCTTCAGTTTCTTTATTCATTACGCTGAGAATGGCAGTAGGGGTTGTTGACGAGGATGCAAACGCGGATATTAGTGTCGAGGGGGCAATTTATCCAGCAGGTCGGTCCTCTTATTCAGCGGCGGCTGAGCCCGGTGCATTTATAAAGCCCTCGGAAAATTCCTCAAGCCTCTCAAACAGAGATTCCCGTTACTTCTTATGGTAAAGAAGCATAATGACATCTCCGATCCTGATAATAGTTACTTCCTTACCTTCTATCATATAGGCCTCTGGAATCCGGGCAACCTCACCTTTCACCGCTTTCGAACAATTCACCAGGATTCATTGGTGCTACTTGAAAGGTGCCACATAGACTACCCGAGGCCGGAACGAATTCGGAAGGTTGTCAATGCATGATATGACTGACAACCTCACGTTAGTCCTTCATCAACCGGGGGCGGATACCCGCCTCAGACCTCCGTTCCGGCATTCCCCTCATTATGCCCGGAAGATTCCAACACCTCCAGTTTCTTTCTGCCGTACGCTATTTTGGTAATCACCGTAAAGAGGACAGGCACAATGAATATTGCGAGGCCGGTGGCGGCAATCATTCCGCCGATAACCGTCCAACCGATCGTCTGCCTTGCGTGAGCACCGGCACCGGTCGCAAATGCCAACGGAGAAACACCTAGTATAAATGCCAGAGAAGTCATAAGGATGGGGCGAAGCCTTAATCTTACCGCGTTGGTTACTGCTTCAAGAAGGGGCATTCCGTGATCCAAACGTTCCTTAGCAAATTCCACGATAAGTATCGCGTTCTTCGCCGCAAGGCCGATCAAAGCGACCAGTCCTATTTGCGCATACACATTATCGCTTAAATGCGGCTGCAAAATCAAAGCGACTATTGCGCCGAACGCGGCTATGGGCACCGCGAACAACACTGCAAAAGGCACCGACCAGCTTTCATACAAAGCCGATAAGAATAGGAACACGAACAGAAGAGATAATCCGAAGATCGAGAATGTACTGCTGCTGGCATTTATTTCTTCCCTGGATAAGCCGGAAAAATCATAACCGTAACCGGCAGGCAGTACCTTTGCCGCTAGCTGGCGCAATGCCGTTAACGCCTGCCCGCTGCTATACCCCGGTGCCGCATTTCCATTTATAAGCGCGGCACGAAACATATTAAAGTGAGATATCACCGAAGCCGTCTGCGTAATTTTATAGCTTACCAGCGTACTTAAGGGTATCATACTACCCGAGGAATTTCTCACATAGTATTTCGATAGATCGTGTATAGAGGCTCTGTAGTTCGTATCTGCCTGTGCTATTACGTGAAAGTCTCTGCCGTATATTGTGAAGTCATTTACGTAGCTGCTGCCTAAATATGTCTGAATTGTATTGTAGACATCAGCTACGTTGATGCCAAGCTTCGCGCATTTGTCTCTGTTCACGGTTAAATCATACGCCGGAGTATTTGCTGAAAAAAACGTAAACACGTTCGACAGTACCGGACTGTTGTTTGCCGCTGCGACAAATCGATCGACAACATTTGCAAACTGCTGTATGTTATCGGTACTTTGCTTCTGCTCCAGCTCGAAGCTGAACCCTCCCGTGGCGCCGAGCCCCGGGATTGCCGGCGGCGCGATCACTATTACGTTTGCGCTTTTTATTGAAGCGAATTTCCTTCTCAGCGTATTCATCATAGCGTCCAGATGAAGCGATTTGCTGGTACGCTCGCCCCACGGTTTAAGCTGGACGAAAATAGTTCCGCTGTTGGATTTGGCGGCAAAGTTGACAACGTTGATTCCATTGATCGCGGCAAAATGTCCTACGCCTTTTGTATTCTCCAGAATGTTCATCATCCTTTTGATTACATCGATAGACCTGACCGCGGATGCGGCTTCCGGCAGCTGGTATGTAACGTACAGCCTTCCTTCGTCCTCGCTTGGGATAAATCCTGTTGGCTTGTTCATAAACAAGACTACGGTACCGGCATACACTACAATTAAGATTATCAGGAAGTAGGGCGCCATCTTTATGCTCCTCCTGACACCTTCCACGTATGAACCGGTTGATCTCTTGAACCATTCGTCAAACTTAAAGAAGAATTTATTTAAGCCTCTCGATTCCTTAGTCAACGTTGTAGGCTTCAATATCAGCGAACACAATGCCGGAGTCAGCGTGAGTGCGACAAAAGCCGAGATTATGACAGAAACCGCTATGGTTATCGCAAACTGCTGATAGAGCTTCCCTACGATACCCGGTATAAATCCAACGGGGATGAACACCGACGCAAGAATTAACGCGATTGCCACCACCGGTCCGGAGATGTCCCTCATCGCCCTCGACGCCGCCTCCTTCGGAGACATATGCTCTTCGTCAATGTAATGATGCGCCGCCTCCACCACAATTATCGCATCGTCCACCACTATCCCAATCGCAAGCACAAATCCGAACATGGTAAGTGTGTTAATTGTAAAACCTAGCGGCTCAAAGAAGGCAAACGTGCCTATTATGGAAACCGGTATAGCCAATATGGGTATTATGGTTGCGCGCCAGTTTTGAAGGAAGAGGAACACCACAAGCACCACCAGGGCCAACGCTTCGAGCAGTGTAATCAACACTTCGTTGATGGATTCGCGCACAACCGACACTGCCTCAAACGGTACTTTGTAAGCCACATCCTCCGGGAAAGACGCTTTAATGCGGTTCATCTCCCTATATACTCCAGCTGCAACTTTCAGCGCGTTGCTGCCGGGAGATTGGAATATTAACAGAAAAGACGATCTCTCCCCGTCGACATAGGAATTGATTCCGTAATTGTCTGAGCCCAGCTGAACCGTGGCCACATCTTTTAAGTATACTTCTGCCCCGGTTTGAGGATTAGTCTTTACGACAATGTTTCCAAATTGCTTTACGGAATTCAACCTGCTGTTGGTAAATACTGTATACTGAAAAGTCTGCCTGCTGTTTTGCGGGGGAGCGCCCACGGTGCCCGCGGCTATCTGAAGATTCTGCTCCGATATCGCGTTTGTCACATCGCCCGCTGTTAAGCCCAACTGGGCCATTTTATTCGGGTCAAGCCATATTCGCATGCTGAAATTATCCGCTCTCGCGAAGATATCTCCCACGCCCGGCACGCGGAGGAGCGCGTCTTTCACAAATATGTTCGTGTAGTTGTCCAGGAAGGAAATGTTATGTGTGTGATGCGGAGAATAGATCGCGACAATCATCAGTATGCTGGACGTGCTTTTCCTTGTCGTCACGCCCAACCGTTTTACTAAGTCCGGCAGCTGAGGCGTTGCGATGCCTACACGATTCTGAATATCCATCGTTGCGATATCGGGATTGACTCCCTGCTTTAGCACAACGCTGATTGAAGACTGGCCGCTGCTTGTACTAGTGCTCGTCATGTATGCCATGCCGGGAGTTCCGTTTACCTGTGTCTCAATCGGCGTTGTAACGGTCTGCTCGACAGTCGTGGCGTCGGCTCCAGTGAACGTCGCGGATATTGATACCGTTGGCGGCGTAATATCAGGATACTGACTGATAGGTAAGTTGAAAATAGAAAGCACGCCGAGTAAGACTATTACAAGTGACATTACAATAGCTGTTACCGGCCTTTTTATAAACGTCTCAGCAATCATTTCTTATCGTATTTCTGAATTATTTACCTGAGTATTAATTAGCGGAGCCACCGGCAGTTCTTCCTGCAGAGGGCAATACAACCCGGGAACCGTTTCTTAATTTCTGAACGCCTTCGGTGACCACCTCTTCACCCGGTTTTAATCCGCTTTTCACTATGACCATATCATCATCGATGGTTCTGCCGATCTCAATCCTTCGCTGCGCCGCCGTATTGTTATGAACGACAAACACGAAGTATTCACCCATTTCCACGGTAACCGCTTTATAAGGAATTACAATGCTCTTGGAGGTATCATTGTTCAAAACTCTCACCGTGCACGTCAGACCCGGCCTCAAGAGGTTCCGGGGGTTTGGAAATACCAGCCTTGCGATAATTGTACCTGTCTGCGGATCTACCGCGCGATCCAGCAGAAGTATCCTTCCGTGGTACGGGTAAATACGTTGACCGGGCAAAACCAGAGTAAACGTTGAATCTACTTCGGAGGCTTTCTCATGCAATAAATTCGTAAACCGTCCGATCAACGCTTCATCGACGGAAAAATCAACAGCCATCGGGTTGTCGGATGAAAGCGTATTCATTAAGGTTTGCCCCGCTGTTATGGCGGAGCCCAATTTCACCTGAGAAATTCCAATGGTCCCGCTGAACGGAGCGTATATTACCGAGTTCCTCAAATTGGTCTCTTCTCCGTTCAAGGTGCTTTCGGCCGCCTGCAAACTTGCCGACGCGTGCTCCAGGGTTTGTACCGCGATCGCGTCATGCTTCGCGAGCTCTTCATATCTCTTATAATCCTGTTGTGCTTCAATAAGATTTGCTTTTGCAACATCGTAAGCTGCCTTATATTGCTGCTGGTCGATTCCATACAGCTTCATTCCTTTAGTCACATGCTGCCCGTCATTGAAATAAATATTAGTCAGGTAACCTGAGACTTCCGGTCTTATCTCAACTTGCTCTAGCGCCACAACGGTGGCAGGATAGCTGTTATAATACGATCCCTTCGCTTCTCTAACTTTATAAACATCCACCTGCACGGGAGGAAAAGAAAATCCTCCTTTTTTCCCGCCGCCGCACGACTCGAGCATTATTGTTAGAACGCCCAGGATAACCGCCAAATAAGTTCTGTTTTTCATATCATCAAATGTTTAAGTGTTATTTAATTTGTTGCCCGACATCCCTCAATACTTCACGGTACCGAGCGCCTGTTCCACATCGAGTTTACTGCTTAAGAGCTGGTACAAGGAATCGTAGTAATTCACTTCCGTCGCGCGTAAATTCGTCTCCGCGGTAATCACATCCAGGTAAGTCTTCACACCTGATCTGTATTGAAGCTCAATCGTCTTATAAACATCCTTCGCGAGACTTAGATTCTTTTTCGCCGCGTCGAGACTGCTCAGGTTACTCTCATAATTCCCGATTGCCTGCGTGTACTCCACGTCTATGGAATCCTTCAACGATTGGATTTCGTATTCCGAGCTCTGCACTTCCAAAGAGGCTTGATCGATCTCGTGAAAGCGTTTCCCCCCTTGAAAGATGGGAATCGACAACTGAATTCCTGCATACGCGCTTGGATAACTCGCGTTATAAAGCGCGGGGAAGCTTTCGTTCTGAAATGCCCACGCATAATCCCCGACAATAGATATCGAAGGTAAAAAACTCCAGTAATAATAGTCCAGATTTGCTTTTTGCAAACGTACGTTTGTCTGGAGGAGTTTATACTCAATTCTATTTTGATAATTCAACTTCCAAGTCGTATCTATATACGCGTCCCTGACCATTTGGGTCGAATCGTAAGCGAGATTCAATTCCTTATCCGACGGGTATCCCATCACATCTCTAAGAATCGCGTAACTGGTCGTGAGCTGTTCCCTGGCACTTCTCAATTGAGCTACGGCGTTGTTCAGTGCAATCTCCGCGCTTTCATAATCGGTCTTGTCCACCGTGCCGCTTTTGTACTGATAGAAAGCGTCTTCATATGTCTGATGCAGCCTTGAGGTATCTTCTTTCACCAGAGTAATCTGCTCTTTAGCAAGCAATACGCCGTAAAACGCCTTACTCACTTCAACCGCAAGATAAATCTCGTTATCTACCGTTTTTTGTCGTGCCTGCTCACTTACATCGTACGCGGTACTGCTTGCCAACAGAACATCTCTGTTAAATAACGTCTGGGTTAAGGATATGTCCGCGCCGGATGTATTTGCCACACCAAATTGAACCGGTGTTCCCCGGAAGATGGAAGTAGGCAATTTGAAATCATGTTGAAAGGTGAAATTAAAATTGAGCTGTGGAAACCAGTCGGCAAGTTTTCCTTGAACCATCTGGTTTGTGATCTTTTCATTCAACAACGACTGCTTCATTAGCGGTTGATTTGAAATCGCGTAGTCGATACAATTCTGCAGTGTGGCGTCCTTAAGCGTAGGATCATTCATGCGCTTTGTTTGTGAAAACGAAAGAGGTGCGCTTGCAAGGACCACAGAAGTAAATACAATGAAAAATTTCATAAACATGTTATATGCTCTATCTGTTCATTTGCCGGGTTTGTTCCTGGAAGGATTGAAAAAGCAAAGAATTAAGCTCAAGCCTGTAATCGTTCCGAGTTATCCCATCTCGTCCGCGGAGTTCCCCTGTCTCTTCCTCGAATATCTCCGATGCTATCCGGGTTTTCTCCTCAGTGGGGTACTTCTTTCCCGTCCTGTGTTTTATATCTCGTTCGACACTTCCAAAACATTCTTTCTTTTCCATGGTCCTTCTCTGTTACCGGCCAATCTACTCAGTTCGAATTCCTGCTTTCGCTCCCTCTGCTTTTCGGCAGGCTCTGAAGTCCAACAGTGGTTCTTCCCCTGGCGCTTACATCTTCGTCTTCAGCCCTCGCGAGATGAATTCGCGCAGAGCGTCACACGACGGCAACAACCCTGATACAAAAGCTAATCTCCACACTGTAGAAATACAAGAGACTTGAGCGGGGCCGCTCACGCTCCGAAGCAAGAAGGAGGAGCGGACGATACGAGATCGAACTGCTCCCCAAAGCTGGCCCACTTTTATACATGATTTCTTTTAGGGAAGAACCAGCGATGTAAGGATCGACGGATACTTAATATTAATGGCGAATATTTAAGACACTGCCTAACTTTCCGAGTCAAGTTGCCAATGCCTGTCTGGATTGCTAAACTCATGTTGGTACATCGACCGGGGGCGGTCACCGCCACAACGCTAAGACTGACCCTATCCAGTGTCGCTTCCTTCCCATTTTAAAATCCCTTCACACAGACTTACATCAACAACTAATTTGGCACTTGATCGCTTTTCCTGGGCGCGTCACGGATGGCGTGACGGCTATAATGAATCAGCCCCATCTTGCCCACCCCAGAAGGTTAACGCTATAACCATGCCGCCGGAAATCACTTTACCGCCTTTCGCTGATATACAATCATCTCATTTCCTTAAAAGGCCTTTCCAGAAAATCGATAATTATTTCATTCGCCAGCCGCGGCCGCTCCTGCAAGAGCCCGTGGTTCGTACCGGGCACGATGCAAAGCTGTGACTCCGGTAACAAGTGGAATAGTTTCAAAGTGTGGCCAATCTTAATAAGATCGTGGTCTCCGGCCATAACAAGCGTCGGGGTATCGATCGATTCGAGCTGCTTGTCTGTGAAGTGAGGATGATAGAGATCAAGCCTGTTCAGCTTGTCGAAGATGAGACCGGCACGCTTAGGGAAGAAAGATTGACTTATGATACGTCGCTGCGTCGCGGAATCAAGAGTCGCAAAACTGGTTCGCCTCATGGCTTCCAGCATCTTCTCTGGCAACGCCGTCGAATCGGGAAGAAAATTCGCGGCGTCCGAGACGAGTTTCGAGACCTTATTAGGATATTCAAGGGCAAGCTTCAAACCTATTATAGCGCCGTCACTCCACCCAACGACATAGGCGCTGTCTATGTGCAGCGAGTCGAGAAGCCCAGCCATATCCGACGCCATCAGTGTGAAGGATAGATCCGCGTTCGAATCGGAAGACCTTCCCTGCGCCCTGCTGTCGACGGCAATTACTTTGAAGTGCTCCGCTAGCGCAGGTATCTGATAACGCATGCTGTATATTGAACCACCGTTGCCGTGCAAAAGCAGAAGCGGATGTCCATTTCCATAGATCTCGTAGTACAATTTAATCCCGTTAACATGGATGTAATGCCCCGTCATTGAGTTTGAGCCGTATACAATCTTTCCCTGAGCAAACGAAGATCCGGCAAAGACCAGAAAGACGATAAACATTCTCAGAACTCTTTTCATGTTTTCTCCTCATTATTAGGGACAATTATCCTCAACGCCTTAGCGTCACTTTCAATCGATTGGTCCACGATTCCGTGCTCTTTGTCATCCGGTAACCATCACTCAACAGCCGACCTAAGCCGAATGGACATGAAGTCACGATTCATTAAAAGATATTGCGATCTACCAAAATATGCACATTATCCTTTTAACGGAAAAACAATCAGGCCAATCACATGAAAACACTCTCTGCGCGATGAAGCCTTACCTGCCGAGTTTGTTACCCACTTGTCTTGCGAGGAAAGAATTGAACGCAAGCCAAGCGCCAATGATCGCCCAACGAAAGAGACAATTCGATTCAAACGCATTGCGGACAATTTTCAAAAAACAATTGGGTAGCATACCATTTGTCTGATGAAGAACCGCAACTCGCAAAAGGCCGTTTCATTCGTTCGATCCTTTGAGCTAAGTACGGACGCACAAAGAGGGGGACATGTCTTTCACATTGTTGTGGGCGAACATTCAAAACCTCCAAATGATCGCATGAGAGCTTCATGTTGTCAGTATTGGGACCTATAGGTCATCTGTCAGAACCAAAGCTGCCCAACTAAAAAGCCCCGAAAGCAGCGCAAAGTCTGAGTTCAAAGATGAATCGGAAGTCCGGTGGGAAACCTCAGAAGCCTGGCGCTATTCGTTCCAGACTTTTGTCGGCTTCCCACCGTTCGGCTCAAGAACATCGTTTGCCGGCCCAGGACAAGTTTTTTCCCGACGCCCCAGGCAGGCAAACACATATCCTTCTAACTCGACAACTATTTCAAGAGCATCATTTTCCGTAATGAAGTATAACTTCCTGCTGACAATCGATAGAAGTAGACCCCGCTTGCCAGTCTAGATCCATCGAAGGTAACGGAGTAACTGCCGGCGGGCTCGTAACCTTCATTTAGGTTTGCAACCATTCTTCCCAGGACATCGTAAACCTCCAGAATCACGTACCCCGGCTTCGCCAAATTGTATTTTATGGTTGTAGTCGGGTTGAAAGGATTTGGATAATTTTGAGCTAAGCTGTAGCTCGTCGGGACTTCGCTTCTATCGTTCGATACTCCAGTTACAGTTTGCATCTGATTCAGAATGGTAGTGTCCTTCTGTGGCTGCAATTCCACGCTTTGCGTGTATCGTGGGTACGCCGAATCTTCAATTACCAATTGATATTTTATAGGGCTGTTCTTCCCTGCCCATCCGCCGAAAGTGTATTGTCCGGTTTGATCGGAATATTTCCTTGCAACTGCAATCGTGTCACCATTTATGACCCTCTTCACCGTTACCCTTGCGTGGGAAATTGGATTACCACTACCGTCGACAACTTTTCCGGTGACCTCGCCCAAATAAGGGTAATACAAACTGTCGAGCATGGGAGGGATTGCTAGTGAATCCCAGCGTGCCTGGGTTATCATCTGTTGTATTAACCATTGGCCCGTGAACAGAGACACTCCATTAATCTCTCCTTGGTCGTACAGGTCTATCGAGTTCCGAATCATATACCTGATGCTTTCCGGTGTGCTCACAACACCACTGTTGATATATACTCCTACGATTATCCCCTTCCCCGGGTAAGCCTGCTTCACCGAATCAACGTATCCATTTAAATTTGTGTAGCTCGCGTTTTGATCGGGCATCCATAGCTCCATTCCATCAATCGAATTATTCAGCGATTGGCCCAACGATTGACCTCTGTAGTAAACTATATAGAGTTTCAGATCGGGAGTAGTTGCCTGAGAAGTATCCACTATATTACCGTTTGCATCAAGTCCCTTCCCTTGCAATGCTTCCCTTATCTCCTGAAGTTGAGCAGGGGTTATCCAGCCATTCAAAAAAGCCCCACCGAAATCGTCTATTATGATACCGGAAATCTGCGGGTATATCTTCGACAACTCTGAAAAGCGGTGAGCCCCCTGGATCATGCCAGGCAAATTCGCGAAAGGTTCAAAGAGTGACGTATCTGCGGGCTGGTTAATTACGCCACCGCTACCGTTCGACCTAGGCGGCTCTATGACTCCATAGACTTTGTTTGTATTCCAAATTGTGCAGCTGTTGACAACACTCCTTTGAAATGAATATCCGTCTGCATTAGGCGAATTCTCAACTCCAATTATCCCGAACTTGAAAGCGCTTTGGAGCGAATCGCCCGATGGCCATCCCCAACCACCATATATCGTCCCCGTATATGGTA
>JAJYRM010000240.1 GCA_021794075.1 Bacteroidota bacterium
AGGGTTGAATTAATGGCGTATATACCACCGGTAGCATAATCATATGCGACGTGAATCGGCCTGCATGCCTCTTGCGCCCCATAGAATGCACCGGTCGGGTTGAGATAATAATCGTAAAGCTGCCACCACATTTTCGGCCAGGCTGTGTTGTACATCCATTGAATCACGCCGGTTGATTTAAATTTATTCGCGCCGAAAGCCTCGTACATCGCCCTGAGGCCGTCATAGTTCATCATCTGTGCCTTGCGTTCGTAGTCGGCAAGCGATGCTGGCGGTCCGAGCCTCCCGTTCATTGCGGCATTATATCTCTTCAGGTTTCCGAAATTGCCTCGCGAGCAGTGGAAGTACCACTCGCCGTTTATGGGCCACAGGGAATCCGGAGAAAGCATCTTCTCCAACGATCCGATGCGGGGGACTTCCGGGCCCGGACCTGTCTCCGTGTTGAATCCGAAAGCCCCTCCATGTGATGTGTCCGCGTACCAGTAAACAGGCGGGACATAGTCGTAAGGTCCTCTCATCTTCACGCCGGTCGGCCCTGTGAGACTGCTATTATGTTCGGCCGCAGAGGCAAGTGAAGGACGGGTTGTGTCGTATTTGGCCAGCACATCAAGGAACTTCCGCTCAAGTTCGGGTCTCGGTACCTTGTCGCTCCCATATAGCCATAGAAAAATACTCGGATGATTTCTGAGCCAGACAACCTGGTCCCTGAAGGATTCGGCGGCCGTTTCCATGTCCTGTGGAGACCGGATGCACCCGAACTTGTCATCGGGCGTCCCAAAATAATTACTCCACTCCCACTGGCAACTGAAACCGGCCATTATTAGGAGGCCTTTTTCATCGCAGAGACGGTAGATATCGCTACTCGTTCCCCAAAATCCCTCCATCCGTATGGCATTAAGATGCATGTTAATCGCATACTCGATCTGATCTTCGACATTGCGTTGGTCCTGGTCGAGGAAGATATGGTCAGCCCAGCCACCGCCGCGTATCAATATCGGCTTGCCGTTCAGCTTGTAACCGCGAAATCCCTGCGCCGTCCTGTATTCGTTGATTTGTCGAATGCCGAACATCACGTCGGCGGCATCGGTGATAACGCTGCGAGTTTTACCAGATTGATCTTCGCCGAACTGAAGTTCAAGCGAATACAGATTCGGTTTTCCGAAGTCGTGCGTCCACCATAGCCTTGGATTATGAATTATAAGCTGGTGATAGATCGAGGGAAGGAATCCCACTATTCTGTGTTGGTGGGGGAGTAGAGTCACCGGCTGGGAGAATTTAATTGCGCCGATCCTCCCCGTTAACATTCCATGAGCAGAATGCCCGGAATGATTCGTCACTTCAGCAGATATCGTGATGAGCGCTTTCTTCAGGGTGGCGGTGTCTACTTCCGTAGCGACGAACAGATGGGCGATAGATACGCTGCCGCATATGTGAATCATGACTGGTCTCCAGATGCCCATGTCGTGGTCGGGTGGCTCCGGGCTCCAATCGACAAATCCAATCGTCAGCGCGCCCGGCTGAGGCCTGTAGATCCTGATCGCCAGAACATTATTCCCCCCGAACCTAACGTCATTTGTCACATCGAACGTGAACTGCCTGAAAGCCCCGAAGATAGAATTTGTGTCCGCCAGGAGCTTTCCATTAAGCCAAATGTCTGCCTTGTAGTTGACTCCCAGAAATGTCAGCATCGCCCGATCGGCTCCCGGTCTCTTCGCGGGAAGTGTAAAAGTCGTTCTGTACCACCATGGCACGTCAAAGAGGGTGTCCGGTATTCGTTTGAGATTCCTTCCCCGAAAAGGATCCTTGAAAATACCGTCTCCGACAAGTGTGCCTAACACAGTCGAGGGGACCGATGCCCTGTACCAATCTGTTGGGTTGAAACTAGCAGAAGATATTACCCTGCCGCTGACTTTTGTGCGGGCGGATGATTGGATTAGCCAATTGTTGGATAGATGGAGAATCCTTGTCGTCCTGGCAGAGCTTACACTCACCGTCGTCGCTACTATCATCATCGTGATCGTTAGCCGTCTCATGTTTGTCCTCTCCCTTCAGCCAAATTGTGTTTTCAACGCCGCGCTATTTTTGCCGAGATAAGTTTACACCTGTCGTTTTGAGGCTCGGCGTAATCGCCACCTATGTGCGATAGTTATCCATTTCCCTCCATAAACCAATTCCCTGCCGGGGTCTAACCTGCCGCAATATTAGAAAATCAATTTGCAAAAGGCAAGTCTCATCGATTCTCCCTACACGTAAATTCTTTCGATTGTCTCCATTCGAAAGTTTCATTCGCCGGATAACGTGTTGCTGTCATCTCGGGCCGCCGTTGCTCGCTAGTGGTCCGCTTTAGCACTATGGTTACAATCTATAACCGTGAAGTGACATCGGGAGTTTATCGAATCGTGGAGATCGGTGCGGAACGTTATGTTTAGTGTATGCATGGCGAGGCCAGTATTTGAAAATCGTTCCTCGGGTAAACTCAACTTACGCTATAGTCGCTTCGGCTCGGGAAAAGTTGAGCTAACCGT
>JAJYRM010000109.1 GCA_021794075.1 Bacteroidota bacterium
GGCAGCGGCCCGAAGGTCTCTTCCCATCGGCATGTCTCCGGCATAGATGAAGCCCGGCGGGTTGTAACCGTGACCCGATGCGAAGCTGTACTTCACCGGGCCATGATGGCACACTTCGTCGTAAAGCCAGCCCGACGCGCCGAGCGACAAAAGTTTATCGAACTGACCGACCGCTATTTCTCTGTAAGAGGGATCGAGGAAATCCATCACGTATCTGCGATGGTTGTTTATTCCCGCAAGCTGGACCGGCGTATAGTAGCTGTAACCTCCCTGCTGATAGGGGATTCCGTATGGATCCGTCGCGGCATATTTGTAAAGCGCTGTCTTCGTCCATTCGGTCGTCATGTCTGCCCAGTTCAGTTTTCCGAACAGGATGACGTGAACACCCATAGCCTGGATTTTCTTTATCGCCTCGCGAAGCTGCTGCGTCGTACCGAGGTGAGGATCCGTAGACATCTCAGGATCGTGACCGTCCTGGCCGCCGGTGTTCCAGCCAACAAGCTGTATAGCGTCGACGCCGTTCTCGGCACATTCCTTTCCGTACGACACGAGACTGTCGTAAGGGACGCGCCAGTCCTGTACCGGAGAGTCGATTTGAAGCTGCTGCCACGCGCTCACCTTGTTCAGCCACGCGGGCTGGTGTGGCTCCTTGTACCACGCCTTTCTCCATTCCTTGTACAGATCGACACCCGCGTGCCAGTCGCCGCTGTAACAGCGGACCACGACCGGAGCGAGCTCGAATGTCGAGTTCGGATGCTCGAATATGAAGTGACAGGTCCTGAACTCGAGATGAACCGGCACGCCATGCGGCGTCGTCTTGCCATCAAGAGATTTCCCAGCGATGTAATCGGTCTGCGGAACAGCGTTGTTGATTTCAGAAATAAGACCCGGATGCTGTTCGAACGTGTATTGTATCAGGTAAGGCTGATTAGGATTCTCCATCTCAACGTAGACGCCCTTCGTCCTCGCCTGGATTAGGCAAAACAGACTACGGTATGAATCGAACGTCTTGGTCGGATAAAAATCTCCCCAGTACCCTTTCGCATTTATGAAGTCGGGATAAATCTGTGCAGACTGAAGATTATCATACCAGGCAGTTCTCACGCTCACGTACGATTTGCGCGAAGGAGGATTGAAGTCGCCGAAGTAAGGATAATCAAGTGTCTGTATCGTCAGCTTGGAGTCATTAACAACCTTGCCACCGAAGGTGAGCACGCCGTCATTCAGTTTGACGGTGGCGGTGAAAGTAATCGGCAAAACTCCGCCGTGCTGGCTGAGGAGGTTCTTCCATTCGATTACGACCTCATGACCCGACACTTTCTCAACTTTGACTGCTCGTTGCTTTTGGCCGAGTACGAAATTGTCCTGACGATCCGGGAGCGGCACGAGCATTCTGAAAGATATCCCGAGATCAGGCCGCCGCTCAATAGCCCACTGCGGCTCTTTACTGACAAGCCTCGTAAGCGCGCCAGTCTCTGAGTTGAACGCGACGATAAGTTTGCTGTCCTGGAGGACGATTTCGCGCGCCATCGCAGACTGTCCGGCAGACAGTCCGATCACGCATGCGAAGAGTATGGTACGAATGAGCGAGCTTAGAGCTCCATTACTTTTCTTCATGCTATCCCTGTTTCATTTTCAGTTTCGAATAAGTTGTGAAGTAAATGACCTGTCAGTTTTGGGCGACCAGACATGATTCGATAAGAGTGACACCGGAGACCTGGACCGAAAGGTTGATTCTTCCAATCGGCTGTGATCGCCAGTTGTCGTTGAAAAGCGCCGTGCCAGGCCTGCGCGCGTGATCCCAGAGCGATTCCGCATTCCGTAGTATGAACGAGGAGAATTCCTTGCGGGATGCGACATCGAGCTCAGGCTGCAGGCCCAATCTTGCGAGGTAATAGATGAAAATTCCGTTGAACAACCCTCCGTCGCCCGTACCTTCGCTTCTAAGGATCCCGTTCCTGCCTCCGGCGAAAATCTTCTCCGCGACATTCGCCTCTCTCACCGCGTCGTCCAGATAAATCTTTTCCCTCGTGATTCCGAAGAGATGGACGCACGCTCCGATAAAAGTGCCGTAGTTGTACGAATATGAGCCGTGACTCGGTCGGCCAACTTCATTCCTGAAAGATATGCCGTCAAGTATGACGCCTGTCGAATGGATGACAAGGTTTTTCTCGACCCACGAGAAGATTCTCTTTGCCCAATGGAGGTCGCTCTTTTCTCCGAAGTCCTCATACAATTTGCACGCGAGTATGCAAGCGGGAGCATTCGCGGGAACATTCTTGTACAATCCTCTGATGTTCCACCTGATCCCGCCTCCGCCCGGTTCGTCACTCCAGCCAAGCTTGATGGTTCGCCAGAGTAACCGTGCCTCATTCGAATAAATTCTCTTTCCGGTCACCTCATAGACCCTGAGAAGCGCGAGCGCCATCCACTCCATGTCGTCATAGTAAGGTCTTCTGAGGTCGGGGTATTGATTGAGAAGAGCTTGGTTCATCAGCGCTATCGATCTCGAGTAAGAAGAGTCTTTCGTCCTGGCAAGCCCCATCACGAGTGCGTCGAGGGCGTGTGCCTGCCACCAGTAGTTGGAATCGGCGCCTGCCGACTCGGTGCTCGAATAAAAGGTGTGGACTGAAGGGTCCCAAAAATATCTTTGGAGGGCAGCCTGAGCGCTATCCGCTCTCGCACCCCATAATTTCATGGAATCGGAGCTTCGTGATACATGAGAAGCACATCTTGCCGTGCCTGCAGCTGCCATCAGAAAGAATAATCCGACGGCGAAAGCAGCTGGCAGAAACCCTGCCGCGTGTCTAGACTTCGTGCCCACGTTTTTATTTGATTAGCATCATCTCTTTTGTCGCCGTGAATCCACCCGCGATCAGAACGCAGAAATAGACGCCGCTCGCAAACGGAGCCGCGTCGAAGTTAACCTCGTAATTCCCCGCGCCTTGTCTCTCGTCAACGAGAGACTCGACCTCCTGGCCAAGGACATTGTAGACTTTAAGGGAGACATCTTGCGAAGAGGGGATGGTGTATTTTATTATTGTCGACGGGTTGAACGGATTGGGATAATTTTGACTCAGCGAGAACTTCGTCGGAATGTTGCGCGTCGTCGACTTGATCGCCAGGATGCGGCCGGGTGTAACGAAAAGCTGCGGCTGTGAATAAGCGCCTTGTCCAGTGTCGTTAACCGCCTCGACGCGCCAGTAATACTTCGTGCCCAGGCTCAACTCGCCGCTGTTCACGAGGCTTTTCAGCGCAAATGTTGTATCTGTTATGCCTGCGGAATCTATTGTTGCGGACGAGAAAGCGTTGTCGGTCGATATCTGCAATTCATAAGACCCGGCAGCGGGCACTGATTGCCAGACGAGCGAAGTGTCGCTCATCGTGAGCGTGTCTCCGGAAGCGGGCGACACCGGCACCGGTACCGAAGGAGCGCCGAGAGGATACGACGGCGGAGCATCGACTGCTGCTGCAGCCCAGCTGCTGTCCGCCGTAGATGACAGATTGTACTCCAACGTTCCTCCGTTTGAGATGTCGGAAAATTTTATCCACGGCTTATTCCAAGTCTTCCCGTTCACCGTCAATCCGGTGACGTACATAGAGTAGTCACCAGCGCCGTTGCCCGTGATTGTCACGTCACCTCCCTTAAGGTGGAGCACTACCTTCGAAAACAGCGGGCTTGCGAGGGCTAGCACGTTTGAGCCGGGAAGCTCAGGATACATACCGAGCGCCCCCCAGATGTACCATGATGACATTTCGCCAAGATCGTCGTTACCGGGATAGCCATTTGAATTCGGTGAATAGAGCGAGAGCAAAGCGGCGCGTACTATCCGCTGAGTCGAGAATGGCTGTCCGATGAAATCGTAGATGTAAGGAGTCTCCAGTGACGGTTCATTTCCCAACCAGGCCGATGTCGTATTCTGACCTGCATTCAGGACGGCGAAAAAGTTGTTGAGACGGCGCACCGCCACCGACTGTCCGCCCATCATGTCCGCGAGTGTTTTCAAGTTGAATGGCACCATCCAAACGTACTGCGCAGCGCTTCCCTCGACATACGCCTGGTCGTTGTCGTAACTCGTGTTGTTGTTGACAAAGCCGGGTGCCCAGGAGCCATCGGTGCGCTGCATCTGGATATATCCGGTCGCCGGGTTGTAGAGGTTACGCCAGTACTGGGCGTGTTTCAGAAGGAGCGCGCTGTCGGTTGAATCGCCGAGCGCGGCCGCGAACTGCGACACCGCGAAATCGTCCGTGTTGTATTCCAAAGTCATCGAGACGTTGCCGTAACCGCCGTTCTGGTTCTCCGGGACATAACCAAGTGTAAGGTACTGACCCAGCGCGTTTCTCTCATAGGTATTTGTTCTGGGAGCATACACCGAAGGGTCGGTGGCGGCTTTGACGAGTCCCTGCAGCGCTGCGGTAGTATCGAAATCCCTTGCGCCGAAGGCGTAGAAGCCGGCGATGATCGGCGCCGCCGGGTCACCCATCATTACGCCCGTATCATAATTCGGCACGCCCCATCTCGGGAAGGCACCGCCCTGCTGATAGTCCCTAAGCAGCGACTGCGCCATGTCGCTCGCGTGCGTCGGCGCGATCATGGCGAGGAACTGACATTCGCTCCTGTAAATATCCCAGCCGGAAAAGTTCGCGTATTGAACGCGCCCGTTCGTCGTTGTGTGAACCTTGCCGTCGTAGCCCATGTATTGGCCGTTGACATCGGAACAGGTGCTCGGGAAAAGGAGAGCATGGTACAGCATGGAATAAAAAGTCTGTAAATCTTGGGGGGATCCACCGGTGACCTCGATACGGCTTAGCCAGGAATTCCACGTGCTGCTGTCGGCCGAAACAACGCCATCAAATCCCGTGGAAGTTGCTGCGGCGTTAGGAAGTTCCGCTTCGAGGTTTGCCTTCGCATTGGCAACCGAGACGTACGAGATGGAAACCCTGACGAGTACCGTTCTACCGGAAATGGTGTCGAAAGATACGTAGGCACCGGACGCGCTTCCCTGCCCGGCCGAATCTCCCGCAGTAAGAGCGCTCCCGCTCCATGTGCTGAAGGATGAGAAAGGCTGGCTGAAGACCGAATAGAAATATATCGTTGTCCCGCCGCCCGCGGTGGCTCCGCAGAAAAGCTTACATGTCACGGATCCGCTGATGCTTTGGGCTGCCGAATCGATCTGAATTGAAGACGCGCTTGCGCCGTTCACGGCGCTCGCGGCGTTGATCATCATGGTCTCGGCGCTTCCCGAAGGATAAGTGAAGCGTCCGAATCCGCACCTCGTGGTCGCGGCGAGTTCTATCTTTATGCCGTTGTCCAGCATAACCGAATAATATCCAGGCTTCGCGCTTTCGTTGCTGTGTGAGAAGGAGGTTGCGAAAGCCGAGCGGCTCGACGGCGGCGTCGACGGCATCGGACCCACAAGTGGCATGAACCCAAAGTCTTCGCCGTACTGGCAGCCCGCCCCGCTCACGTGGTCGAGGCTGAAATCCCAAATCTGTGTGTTGTTGTAAGAATATCCTCCCTTGTTGAGCCCGGTCTCGGGGCTCCATTGGAGCATCCCGAAAGGCATATCGGCGCCGGGGAAAGTATTCGCGAAGTTCGTCGTGCCGCAGAACGGATTGACGTATTGTACGAGGTTCTGGCTTCTCGCTTTCAAAGGCGCAAGGCAGACTATAGCCAGAGCCCAGGCCGCCAGTTTGATCATCCAACTTTTGTTCATCTTTCTTCTAAAATCCTCCTGACAGTTCGTCATTAAGCGGAAAGGAGTTCTTCTTCTCTTTCCCTGAAATATGTTGCGGTTTGACGGACAAGCTCGTCGAGCGCTTTCTTGTCCGGTTTTCCGTACATCGCCGGATACGGGTCGCCGCCGGGACCGAGCGGTTCCGGAGTTACATAGCAGCCTGCCCGGTTGTACCCGATGACGTAAAGCGCCATGATAATTGTGTCGAGGTCCATCGCCCCTTCGCCGAGAGCGCACCTGTTGCTGTCCGCCATGTGGAGATTGGTCAGCTGTCCGCCCGCGTCAAGAATAGCTTCACCGATGTGCGCCTCCTCGGTGTGCATGTGGTACACGTCGCCGTTTATATGGCCAATGCCCGCGTGATTGACGGCCTTTATGTATTTCTTTGCGTCCGCGACAGTGTGAATAAAGCTCACCTCCGCCGAGCGAATCGGTTCGATGGCGGCTTTGATTTTGTACTTCTGAAATGTGTCAGCGACGAATCTGAGCGACTCGACGCTGCGTTCGAATTCAGTGTCATCATATTTCTGCGACCGCCCTACCGCGCCCGGCACCACGAGGATGTATCCTCCGCCGATCTCTTTCGTAAAATCCAGCTCGCGCTTGAGGTAATCCACGGCGGCCTGACGATGTATCGCCCGGTTGCTCGAAAGGTCGTTGTCAGGCGAGAACATGCCGCACACTCCCGACACAGATAGCCCGTGATCTGAAAGCACCTTCTTTGTCTCTGCGACCCGGTAGCCGAGATCGGGCCCGTAATGATTTCCGTGCAGCTCAATGAACTTAAACCCGTTCTTCTCGAGCCTCGCGGCCGAATCCGCGAGATGTTCTATGCCGAATCCCCAGTTGCTCCATGAAAGGTTTAGCCGGTTCTTAAGTTTATCCGGGTGATTCTTCTTTATATCCTGGAACGCGGAACGAATCTTTTCATTTTTCGCTTCAAAGTTCTGCTTTTTCATCTCAACTCCTAGATTAGGAAACTCTGAATGCTAAATGCTAAACTCTAAACAAATGAGAAACACAAAAACACGGAAAGCATAAACTCATTTGTGACTTTCTGTCGTGAAGTCGGGGCTGTTGGCCTTCGTATTTCGGATTTGTTTAGGATTTAGATGTTTAGAATTTCGAATTTATTTCAGACTGTCTTCGGCATATCGGGGTGGTTGGGCCCGAAATGCTTCAGCATGACCATGGGTTGGAACTTGCTGTGGTTTGAAATGACAACTCCAGATTTGGCCGCCTCTTCACTTACAAAATACTCGTCGTTGCTCGCCTGTCCGAAACGCAGCATGACTGACGCCTCAGCGTCGTAGACTCCGAACTTGCCGTGTCCCTGAATGATGACGCATCCATAGGCCGCACCGTCTTTTACAGTAACGGTCTGACCCGGTTTGATTGTGAGCTCCTTCGCTGCGATGTAATCGTTCGCATATATGACCCACTTCTCCGTGTGCTTCTCATCCGAACTTTGACAGACAAGAGGCTTCCTGAAATTGTGTCTCCTGTAATAAGGATCTACGTTCTTCTCCCAGTCCATAAGACTCATCACGTAATCAATGTCGTGCTTCTTATCCGGCGGACAATTTTCGACAAGGAATTCATATGGATAAATTTCGTTGGATGTGATGTTCTCGTAAACGGAATTCACGTCACTATTCCACTGCGGCTCGTAGGTCAGGTACGATCCGGGCGCATGAAGCACTCCCGGAGGGGTGAACCAGCCGGTGCCGAGCTCAATGCGGTATGCGCGTGATAGTTCGGTGATGCGGTTATCGCCTCTCTCGTACATCAGGAGCCGCTCTCTCACCATTTCTTCGGTGACGTCGGGATCGAATCCGAAATAAGTGGCGGGCAGCTCCCCGGGATAGTTGTTCATCTCCGGAGGAAAATAATAAGCCTCCGGTTTGCCGAGTCTTCCGACTACTGCCGCGGCCTCAAAACTCAAGTGCAAATGGAGGAACAGCGGTGCGAGGAAGTCGAAGAACTTCGAATACATCGGCCAGCCGCCGTACTTCTTCATCAGCTCGGGTCCCACAAGTTTATCCTTCAACTCCGCCACGGCGTCCTTCAAAAGGAATTTCTCGGGCAGCTTCTCGCTGAACGGAAGAATGTAGCTCATACCCTCGTCGGCAGGCGCGAGTTCTCCGTTCATCGCCGGGATGACGGACGAGAACCACCTTTCTTTTATCGAGCCACGCTTCGTGCCGAGCGCGTAGTAATCGTCCGGATGAAGTCTCAACCGCCTGCCAGCCTTGCTGAACCTGCGGGGCACAAATGTCGGGATGAGGCGAAAGATACCTTTTCCCTGCTCGAATGTCTCTTGAATCGTGTTCATTTCGTCTTTGCCATTTTTAGAAATTTATCCACATTCTCTTTGGTTACAAGCTGGAAGGGAATGTAGTCAAGATGTTGTACTTTTTTTCCTTTGATAATGTCGTATGCGAGTTTGACGGCCATGCTTCCCTGGGCATCAGCGTCCTGATAAACTGTCGCCACCATTTTCCCGTCGGCGACGTCCTGCAGCGCCTCAGGCAACGCGTCGGTTCCGATCACATAAATCTTTCTTTTTATTCCAGAACCTTCGATTGCTCCGAGTGCGCCCATCGCCATCTCGTCATTTTCAGAAATGACGGCGTTGATGGTACGACCAGTTGAAAGCCAGTTTTCCATAAGGTTCATCGCCTGCGCCCTGTCCCAGTTTGCGGTCTGCTCGGCGATTATCTTGATGTGCGGATATTTCGCGAGCACCATCTTGATCCCCTTTGTCCGCTGGACTTCTGCCGAGTGACCGTAGGGCCCCTGGATCAGCACCACGTTTCCCTCCCCTTTCAAAAGCTTCGCGATGTACTCAGCCTGCATCATACCAGCAACGCTGTCGGGCGAGCCGACATAAGCGTTGGCTTCATTGAGGTTCGACACAACCGCGTTCACGACTACGATGGGAACGTGATGCTTCACAGCTATATCGACTGCCGGCGCCGAGCCGTACTCGTCTTCCGGATTGAGGATTATCGCGTTCACGCCGCGGTTCACAAAATTCTCTATGTGTCCGATCTGCTTTTCGGACTGGCCCTGGCCGTCGAGCTCGATGAGGTTTATGTTTAGCTTCTTCGCCTCGGCTCTTATCGCGTTCTGAAGCCTGATCACGAACTGATTGGACAAATCCTGGTAGGAAACGCCGATAGTGATCTGCCCTTTCGCCGTCGGTTTTCCGCTGCAACCTGCCAGTGTTGTCGCGAGGAAAATGCCCGCGAGGAGGGCAGCCAACCTGGCGTACTTCATTCTATTTCTTGTCACTGTATCAATCCTTTCTTCAGAATAAGATTTGCGTAACGTGCATTCTCTCCCGTAGCGATCACCGCGTATGCTTTCTTCGCGCGCTCATAAAACGCGTAGCGCTCCATGAACTCGAAGCCTTTGAAATGCGCTTCGTGCTTCCGAATGACTTCCTCGTAGGCCGGCCAGATATCCGGCTTATAGTTATCCCCGGGGACAACCGACATCAAAGCGACCGGGTGATTGACGAACGTGTCGAGCGGGAATAGTTCCAGGACCGCTTCGAGAATCGGCGATGACGGATGGCCGTCCAGCCGGACAAGTCTTTGCGCGATACTCGCTGCGGGGAAATTTCCGTCGGCTATAACGATCTCGTCCCCATGCCCCATCTCCATCAGAATCTTCAGAAGGTCGGGCGAGAGAATTTTAGGAACTCTTTTCAGCATTCGGTTACCAGCGCCTCCACATTACCATACTTTGAGCAATTGAAAGCCGGGCCGGAGATTCTGAAATGGTCCGGGGGTCGGATTCGATCTGCCGCGGCTGAATCCGAAATAGTCTTTGTCGATAGTCACCGGTCTCCCGCCGGGAGTCTGGTATGGAAGATCGGATATCGAGGCAAGACCGAGCAATTGTGATGTCACGATCTTACACTTACGCTCTTCCTTCCATCTCTTGTCGTATCTAATTTGAAGAAACAGACCGTCCGTCTTCTTAATCAGACGGATCATCGGATTGAAATCTGGCTCGACGACAGGATTCTTTTCACAGGAGCACGGCCTCGCGCCGTCGAGGTAGACGTTGCCTCCCATTTGCATCGGCAGTCCTACGCTGTCATACTTGCTCAAATCGGCCGCACCGACAAACAGGTTGTTATAATACTTGTCGTTTCCCATTGGGTTATTGTGGAAACCCGCGATCTCCGTAGAATGAGCTTTCAGATAGGGCGTCTCACGCGAGTCAAAACCGAGGACTTGAATCGCCCCTGCAAAGAGATTGTGAACATAGGCGCCCCCCTGCGAGCGGTCCATGAGCGATAGTTTCGAAAGAAAGATATTGTTGTCGATTAGGAACGGGCCATGATCGACTTCCACCAAAATGTCGGGGCCAAAGTTGTCGTCGAAGAGATTTCTCGAGACATGAGTACCCTGCGCCATCCAGTCCAGCCAAATTCCAAGACATGTCCGGTAGATATGATTGTGTGTAATCTGCACGTCGACGGCGCCGTGGAACTTTATGCCAGCCCTCTCGGCTCCCATAAGCCAACCTCTGGTGCAGATGTCGTAAATCGTATTTCCTGTAATCGTGCTGAAGATCTCTCCCATACTTCCGACGATGCCGACTTGTTCGCAGTGGCAAATGATGTTGTCCTTCACGAGATGATGGCCTATGTTTTCTTTAGACCAGCCGTGCGCGAGGGCGCGTTCAATCGTCTTGACATATCCCTGGGCTGAGTTTTCCGAAGTGTTGTCCCATTTGTCGCCGTATTTGCCGAGAGAGATTCCAGCACACATTGAATACCTGATGACGTTGTCCTCGATGATCCAGCCCTTGCTCCAATCCGGTCCGATCAGACCTATCTGCCGGGCCGTAGGTGGCGCCCACTGAGTAGCGGCATCTTCCAGTATGAAACCGCGCACGGTTATGTAATTGATGCCTGTCTTCCTCGGAAAGAAAACCGTCCTGCGCACATTGATTTCCGCGTCTTGCCGGTTGGGATCAACTCCGCCGAACTGCGCCCATATCCTGGTACTATCTTTACCGACCTTGCCGAACCAAACGGAGTCGTTCATGGCAGATATGAGTACATCGTCAAGGTTGACCGCCTCAGAGAACCAGCGGCCGTCGAGGTAGACCGTGCCAGTGTGACGAGCGCGTCCTCTCGGGTTATACCAGTCGCCATGAACAACGTCGCTATAGGGGTTGAAGCTTCCGAAGAATGAATTCGGGAGAGTCGTTTTCCAGACACCTTTCCTGACCCTCACCCAGTTTGTTATTCTGTCCGAACCTGTAATGACCACTTTCTCGCCGGGAGCCGCCTCATAGACTATGCGTTTCGAATTGGAAGTACCACCACGAGGCGGGTCGACGCGTTCGCGGTAAATTCCGGCGCGGACGATAATCGTATCACCAGGCTGAGCGAGATCAGCCGCGCGCTGGATCGTGCGCAGCGGAAGTTTGGGCGTACCCGGATTGGAATTGTTTCCCTTGACTGAAACGATGAATTCTCTCGCCTGCGCCTCGACCGATAATACCGTGAGAAGGAGCATTATCCTCGCGAATGTTCTCATGCTTTTCCCTTCGATTTCTTATCGAGCAGTACGGCGAGCACAATAATCGCGCCTTTCACGATCTGTTGCCAGTACGACGAGACATTCAGCATATCGAGACCGTTGTTCATCACGCCTATTATCAGCGCGCCGACGACAGTGCCGGTGATCGTTCCAACACCGCCCATGAGACTCGTGCCGCCAATGACGGCAGCGGCAATCGCGTCGAGCTCGTAACCTTCTCCAAGCGCAGGTGAGGCGGACATAACTCTCGAGGACAAAACGACACCTGCGACGCCCGCCAGAACGCCCTGGAGTATATAGACATAGATAAGAATCTTTTCTGTGCTTATGCCCGACACCTTCGCCGCGAGTTCGTTTCCGCCGACCGCGTAGACGTATCTTCCGAATCGCGTGTAATGCAATAGAAAAATTCCGCCGAGGATTACCAGAATGAATATCACGACAGGAAGCGGTATGCCGGCGAGGTAACCCGTTCCGATGGTGTCGTACGCGTTGCTCAGGTTGAACACGGGCCTGCCGCTCGTGTAAACGAGCGCCATCCCGCGTGCGGCTGTCATCATGCCGAGGGTTACGATGAACGGGGCGAGCTTGCTCTTTGCAATGAGAAAGCCGTTGAGCGCGCCGCAGACGAGACCCGCGCCGAGTCCGACCATCAGCGGAACGATTAGAGGATATTGTCCAGGATGGGCGAACGACGCAGCCATGACCGCCGAGAGAGCTAGTATCGAACCCACCGATAGGTCGATGCCTGCCGTAATGATGACGACGGTCTGACCGACTGCGAGTATACCGATGACGGAGATCTGGCGCAGTATGTCTATTAGATTTGCGGCAGTAAAGAAGGGGGGCGATATAACCGCGAGCACAGCAACGAGAATGACGAGCGCGAAATAGATCCCATACTTGGAGAAGAATCTTCCGGCGCGCCTGAGATTGTCCGCCCTGCGATCCGTCGGCGACATAACGGCAACCGTTTGGTTCTCGTTTATTTTCAACTCGTCGGTCGGAGTCTCCATTCGGTCTGCTCTCAATTTACGTTGAAACTTGTTGCGCCGTCAGGGTTCCCCATCGCGGCCTTGATGATGCGCTCCTGGTCGAAGTCCTTACGTTCGAATTCTCCACTGACCTTTCCATGGTAGAGGACGATAACCCTGTCACACAAGCCGAGAATTTCCGGAAGCTCCGAAGAAACCATTACGATGGCCTTTCCGATTTCGGCGAGGTGTGATATGATGCCGTATATCTCCGCCTTCGCGCCGACGTCGATCCCGCGCGTCGGCTCGTCGAGTATGATAATTTCAGGATCGTTCAGCAGCCACTTCGACAGCACAACTTTCTGCTGCGTCCCGCCGCTCAATGTCCCGACGGGCTGATACCTGTCGCGCGCCTTTATACGGAACTTCTTAATCTCCTCGTCCGCGATCTGATTCTCTTTCTTCAGGCGTACAACCTGCCCGAAACGGCTGAAGGCCTTAAGGTTCAAGAGCGTGATATTGTCTCTCACTGACGCGGTCAGGTTGAGCCCTTTCATCTTGCGATCGTCAGTGATGAGAGCGATGCCGTTCTTGATAGCGTCGGCGGGTGATTTTATTGTGACTTCCATGCCGTTCACCCTGACAGTTCCGCTTTCCGAGCCGCGGAGCCCGAATATTGTTTCCACAACTTCCGACCTCCCCGCCCCCATCAGTCCCGACAATCCCAGGACTTCGCCTTTGTGAGCCTTGAAACTGATATTGTCGAACACACCGTTCTGGGTAAGCCGTTCGACTTCGAGTTTAACGGGCCCCTTCTCCGTTTTTGATTTTGGGAAAAGGTCTTTTATCTCGCGCCCGACCATGCTGCTAACGAGCGTGTCACGATCGAATTCTTTTGCCGGACGAGTCTCGATGTATCGTCCATCCCGCAGCACGGTTATCAAATCGCAGATGGCAAATATCTCGTCCATTTTGTGAGATATATAAATGACAGCGATTCCCTTTGCCTTCAGGCTGGAAATGATTTCAAACAGTTTCGCGACTTCTTTTCCCGTGATCGCGGAAGTGGGCTCGTCCATGATAATGATGTTCGAACTGTAGGATACCGCCTTAGCAATCTCAACCATCTGCATTTCCGCGACGGAAAGATTTCCCATCTTCACATCGGGGTCGATCGTAATATCCATTTCCTGGAAGAGCCTTCTTGTTTCTTCTCTTTCTTTCCTTCTGTCCACTACGCGGGTAAACTTGCTATAAGGCTCGCGACCTAGAAAAATGTTCTGGCAGACCGTCATATCCCTTACGG
>JAJYRM010000110.1 GCA_021794075.1 Bacteroidota bacterium
TATCCACTGAGGATATTTGACATACAGCTCACCCAGAAGCTCCCGGTCAACGGTCTCGAATTTCTTTTTGATTTAGCGAACATTAATAATCCGGTTGGGTATCAGAGCTACCTGGCAGATCCAAGGCCTAGCTATTCTGAGAGCTACGGTTGGACCGCTGATTTCGGGCTCAGATACACTCTTCAGTAACTGTTTTTGTCCGTCCTTTCTATTTATCCAAACATTCCACACACAAAACAATATTTCCACGATGAGCGAAAGGAGAAACGGAAATATTTGGTTATTGCCTATTAGTAAGAAAACATGCTAGTGATTCAAATCTAAACTTCTAACCTGATGGGAGGAAACATGAGAAAGCTCATACTAACAGCGGCTGCGGTACTGATCTGCAGCGCTACCTTGCTTGCCCAGACCTCTGCCACCCAATACTTGGACGTGAAACCGGGATTCGGGACGTTGGATAGTGCTATTGCCCAGAATAAGGGAAGCGTAATTTACAGACTACAGGCAGGAGGATGGTACATTCTCAATGGTCAAATTGAAAACAACGGATTTGCTCTGACGATTGTCGGAACGACTCCTGTGGCTGGTCAGATGCCCGCCGTCATACAGACTGCGACGAACGCGGACGGAACAGTCCTGGGAGATATGTTCAATGTTGTTGGTGATTTGACTATCAAAGACGTGTTTATCGTTAACGCCAATGCAGAAAACACGATGGGACAAGGAGTTTTCAGCGTCACAAGCCCGACTTCCGTAAGAATTGATTTCGACAGTCTCACGGTAGATCCGATTGGGTCAAATCATTTTATAGTTTTTAATCCTACTCCTTATCCAAAGTTGTTCATGACTAACTCACTCCTTCTGCGGCATGGCACACTTGATGGTGCGAACGACTGGTGCCTTTTTGATCTGGCCGGACCTGTGAACAACGGCTATGACACTTTATATCTCGAAAACAATACGTTTGTTTCAACAGGTACTCATATTGCCATAAACCGCAATGGGGCGACTGATTCAAACAACTTCGTGTGGATCAACCATAATACATTCGCGTTCCACAAATTTGGTTTGATTGAAGGTTACCACATGAATAGTTACTACGTCACCAACAACCTTCTGTTTGATTTCGATACGCAGCCGTACAACCTTGCATGGGATGCCTATTCACCAGATGGATTTGGGGATAAGTATCAGTCTTTGGTTCTTCAGGACACTACCGCTGCGGACTCAAATAGTTATGGCCAGATACAATCCACTCGTAAATTACTCGTCGGCTGGAATGATGAGTATGTTGACCCAAGAATTGAATCCTATATAAACAACTGGCAATGGACTCATACACTGAACGATACGGGAAGCAAGCCCGTTGGTGATATTAATCAGGCATATCTAATGCGACTGGCATATCCGCCTGATTCTGCAAAGGTGAACAGAGAAGCAGGCATGTACTGGAGCAGTGGATTCCCTGATTTTAAGTTCTTTGATTACTATGAACAGGATCCTGATTGGAGTAATCCTGAGATGTATGCGATACAGGATTCTATTGTCAAATGGGATCTTCCCGCGATGGAGCTTAATAACTGGGGGTTCTCGCCTTCCGATGTGCCTGCTCCCGCAAGTTCAGGGAATTGGTGGTGGTGCGCAGATTCGACTTACAATCTCGGAAATCCTGTTGTGTGGCCGCGCTTCAACGGTGCTTACACCAATAGCACACTGATGACCGCGTCAACCGCTGGCTTGCCCCTTGGTGATCTTAATTGGTTCCCGAAAGCGAAAGCGTTGTGGGAAGCAAACAAAGCGTCAATAATGGCACACATAGTTGCCGAAGACACTTCACATATGGTCCTAACTGGAATTCAAAATATCATCAAGACATTGCCGACACAATTCCAATTATCCCAAAATTATCCCAATCCCTTCAACCCGACAACTCAAATCGTCTATTCGTTGCCGGCCAAGGTCCATGTTTCATTAACAGTCTATAACGTTCTTGGTCAAAGAGTGGCTACTTTGTTCTCAGGTATCCAAAGCCCCGGAGACCATATCGCGACTTTTAACGGCGACAGATTGGCGAGCGGGGTGTATTTCTATAGACTATCAGCAGGCGGATTCTCTTCAGTAAAGAAAATGCTGTTGCTCAAGTAGCGATCCTTGATGCATCGGCAGGAATAAATCGTAAAGCGCCTCCATTGGAGCGGGGCAGTATCAAGTGAAGATATTGCCCCGCTGCCGACGGTGAAGAACTGATACAATGTGAAGCTTCGTGACAAGAAAGTCGGGAAAGGAAAACTTCAGTGAAGACAACCAATAGAATTGGCACCAGAGTTCTCAGCGTCTTGTGTCTCATTGCATTAGTCTTCGCTACCGGTCTCCCCGCGGAGGCTCAGAATCTTAATACGAAAAGCGTAAAATTTAAGGTTGGAATACTGGGTGCACCAGATAACCCCTATGTCCATTGGAATGATTCCAACATGGAAAGAATGAAGAAGCTTGGTTTCAACGCGATGCAGCTTGACATTGCCTGGGGATCCAGGCCCAATGACGAACCTCTCAACCTGGAGGACGTCGTTGCCGTGCCGAAAAGATTTCAACTACCTATCGACAAAGAATTGGCAAAAACCCTCCACAGTCCGGCGAGAATAGCCGCAAGAAGCGCGAAGCTGCTGCAAAGGATAGCGATTTGCAAGAAATACAAATTTCATACAATCTTCGAATTCGGCGCTCCATTTCAAGGTCACCCTCGACACGAAACCGAACCTTTGCCACAGTGTATTTCAGACACGACTACGATTGAACGGTACATTACGCTTATCAAAGAATTCGGCAAGAAGTTTCCTGGTGTCAACGACCTATTGGTGTACACGTATGATCAGGACGCGTGGCTCGGAAGTGAGTTTGGACCGTGCCCACTTTGTCACGGTATTCCCATCGCAGTCAGGGTTGCAAAGTTTGTGAACACTCTCGCCCACACATGGAGAAAGATAAATCCAAATGGGATTCTTTGGTGGGAGCCATGGGAACTGTCTGCCGGCGAAGTATATAGTTCGATTCAGTTACTCGACTCGACCTGCGTAGGGTTAGCTATTCACTCGAACATTGCTGAAGTTCAGATTGCGTTTCCCGCAGACAGATGGTTCAAGAATGTCCTTTATCTGGCGAAAACGAGAGACATCCCCGTGATTGCAGAGGTGTGGCTCGGTTGTCCAACTGAAGAGATGGAACCGTACACTCATATTCCCACTCCTCTACTTACTTTGCAGGCACTGAGAGCCATATGTGCCGCGGGAAAGCTCACAGGCATAAAAGAATATTTCGGGAATGTACCGAATGAGGAGGATCCCAACCTGCGAATGACCGGCATATTCTTCCACGACCCGAATATTAGTGACAGTCTTGCCTTTGCAGAGCTTGCTAAACCTTACGGGAAAGCAGCAGGTGTAGTTGTGAGGTATTGGAAACTCACATCGGAAGCGGTGGCGTTTTATCCGTGGGACGTGTCATGGTTTGCACGTGAAGTCGGCAGGAGCGACCCGATACACCTTATGACAGCTGCGACACTTAAGGGAGCCAACTGGCCGACGCCAGATTGGGAATCGTCACGACGGACCCACTTCATGCGAACTGACGAGACTAACGAACCCAATTTTTGGATGAGAGAGGATATGGAATTGAGGTTTGCCCAATCCGCATCACTCATGAAGCAAGCCATTCAAACCGCCAAAGAGGCTGATCCCAAAGTCCCGTCATCCTTCAGAACTGAATTCGATAAGAGCATTAGGGAACTTTCCGGATTCAGAAGGAGAATCCTGGCGTATGTGTACCATCTTCGTGAGACTAATCTCGCCGATGATATCCGAGGTTCGATACGGATGAGATTGCCTATGAAGGAAAGGCTAGCTGACATAGCAGAATTAAAGAGGACTCTCATTAAAGACCAGCGAAATGAGAGAACCAGGGAACCAATAGCGTCGGCATTGAAAATGCTCGTTACCAACTTGAATAAATTCCTTAAGACATATTTCCTACCGTCAGCGCCTTCCGGTCTCCGGAATGACTGGACGATAACTTCGAATTGAATAGCTTTAAAACTGCAATTAGAACATCCTTTGACATAAAAAGTGGAAGGTGACCAAAATGAAGAACAATGATCCGGCAAAATTGGCCGAAGAAGCGGAATCTCGACGGGGGTTTCTGAAGGCTATGGGGCTTAGCGCTGCAGCCCTCAGTATCGGTGGTGCCATGAAAAACAAAGTTCTAAACAATGGCCTCATTAGTGCGTCTGAACCGGTTCAACCGAATGTTGCCACGGTTCCGGTTCCAGGCTCGGAAGACAAGAAGGCGACGAAATCAGATCCTTACGGATTCAAATATTTCGTCGGGATCGTCGGGAGCCCTTCTATACCTGACATTTCATGGAGCGACAAGGAGATAAAGGAAATAAAATCCCTTGGCGTAAATATGCTACAGCTTAGTATTGCCTGGGGCGGTCGTCCGGCGGGCGAAGTGTTGAACCTCGAAGACCTTGATTCCGAACAGGTGAAAAAATGGAAGTTCCGGGTCAAGCAGGCACAGAAATTCGGCCTTTCCACAATTGCCCAATTTGGAATTCCGAAATTACTCTACACGGCAAACGGCTATTCAATAGTTCAACCGGCTTGTATTCTAGCCCCGGATGTCAGAGAAAAATATTCAAAGCTATTGGGCGGTTTCCTTGATCGATTTCCCGCTGTCGACAATGTCCTTGTTTATACTTATGATCAGGACGCCTGGCTCTGCAGTGAATTTGGACCTTGCCCCCGTTGCAGCGGTATTCCGTTACCTGAAAGGCTGGTCGGATTTCTCGATTTCCTCAATGGAGTAATGCAGAAACACCGCCCAGGTGGGACCTTGTGGTGGAAACCATGGGAAATCTCTAACGGCGAAACCATAACAATAGTGAAAGAAGTCAATGCGTCCCACTTTGGGCTTGTACTTAACTCGTCAAGTGCCAATGAAGCATATCCATTCAACGATCGCGCCTTCAAATCGGATCTAGCCATCAAACGAACCGTCCAGGTGGCATCTGACCGAAAGATTCCGGTAATCGGAGAAATAGACTACACATTGTATAAGGGATATTACCTATTCGGAGACTATTTCCCTAGATTCGTATATGAACAGCTGCAAAACTGGAAAGAGATGAATGGCCTTGTCGGAGTGAAAGAGTATTTCGGCTTTGCGCCAGCCAACTTCTCGGTAAATGCGGCGATGCTCAAAGCATGCATGCGTTCACCAAATGCGACGCTGGAACAACTACTCCAGGAGATCGCAGAGCCTTACGGAAAAAAGGCTGCTCCGATGATGATCGATGCTTGGGAATATGTCGCCCGCGGTGTCGAAGCATTTCCGTGGGATGTGACTTATCTTATCGGCCAGCTCGGTCTCAATAAAGGAGATAACGGCTCCCATTCCTGGGATCCCGTTACCATTGCAAACGGAACGTGGAACACACCTGCCTGGAAGACAAACCGCCGGGCCAATTTCATGATGACAAAGGACTCCAAAGCACACCCATGGCTATTTGAGGATGTTGGATTACAGTTGGAAGATTCGGCGTCGTTACTGTTTAAAGCTGTAGACCTGTTCAAAAAGGCAAAAGATGTCGGCCGCAACGTTACCGATATCAAACTGCAACTCGATTCAATCCAAACAGTTGCTCGCGCAGTTCGTGGGAAATCCCTGCATTTTCTCGAGACCTTGGCTGCTCAGGATGCAAGGCTGGTTGGATATGATCCGAAACAGTGGAGAATAGTGGTCAACAGATTGGATGGATTACTGGAGAAGGACGTAGCGAATCAGGGAGGAAACGCAGATGTTGTCAAAAAACTTCAAGAGTTCCAGAATGACCCTCATAAATGGATCCAGGAAAACCTGAATCCTCTCGCGTATCAAACAATCTGTAATGTGGATTGGTCCAAATACGTTCCATATCAAAGCGTTCAGCCCTAGACAAAGGCGCTCTCCAATTCAAAGGTTCAGGAGCGTGTCAACCCGCCTAAGTATCTCTCCTGCTGATCCGCAGGGTTGCACGGCTCCTGACCTAGTGGCTCCCCTCATGTGAAATCGTTCCGAAGAGCCCCCTCTTCTTGTATCAACCTTGTCCCTTTTCATGTGCTGTCTCACAACAGGCGACACACCTTCCTTACAAAACGAACAATGAACTGAAGTGATAGTCCATTCCCTTTAAATACTATGGGCCGATGTTCTGGCCGTGATTCGAATTACCATGGTATTAGAGTGAATGGATGGTTGGAGCAATCGCGGGCCAGAACAATAAAGAACTCGCCCCACTTCAAGGCTGGCTCGGTATTCCTTCAACTGTGACCGACGGGTGCTTGTACTGCCACTCTGAAGTTGACAAATACTTGAAGGTGACATATGTCCACTATATCTGATCTAGAAATAAACCGACACACAAGGTTCGATATTAGAACGATATGGTACTCTTGGATTGCGCTCGTGTTTATCGGAGCCGGAATTGCGAAGGGAACAGTTCCACATAGAAGCGGCGGATTGAATGGGCGTCTCGCCAGTCCGGCAGAATTGATGACGGATAACCTCGTAGAACCATTGGCGATCGCTGATCGCCACCCGACATTTATGTGGGAAATGAAGAGCGGGATAAGAGGCGATTATCAGACTGGTTACCAGATAATAATAGGGACTTCCAGACGCTCTTTGGCGGAAGACAAAGGAATTATTTGGAATAGCGGAAAGGTATCTTCCAACAAGCAAGTCGATATAAAGTACGCGGGGGAACCGCTCACGAGCGAAACGGAGTATTTCTGGAAAGTGCGCGTCTGGAACAAAAATGGGCTTGGCTCGCCCTGGAGCGAAATATCAGATTTCGCGACTGGCATGTTGAAAGTTTCGGTATGGCAGGGGGAATTCATCGGAAAAACGGGGTACCAGCTCTACAGGAAGTCGTTCGATTCTAATCCTCAAAAGCACATCAAGTACGCGCTCCTTTATATTGGCTCATGGGGCGTCCCTGTGGTCTACATTGATGGCGCCAAAGTCGGGGGCGGCGTTCTTGACGCGGCTGACGGCGTAATGCGGAAAACAACATGGTACAGAGGTTTCGACGTAACCGGTATGATTCATAGTGGGAGCAACGCTGTAGGTGTTTTGATGGGCAACGGCGAATTGGGAAAGAAATTTGGAAGTCCCTCGGATCTTAAGTTTATTTTGAATCTCATCATTAGATATAGAGACGGGTCGAGTGATGTCATATCGTCAGACGGCTCGTGGAGAGCGACAAAAAACGGTCCATTGATGGCTGGCGATCTCAATAACGTAATGGACGGCGAAAAGTTTGATGCACGGAAGATGCAGGATCAATTTGGATGGGACCAGCCTGGTTTCAATGATAGTCAGTGGAGGCTTGCGAGTCGTGTGCTCAACATAAGTGAGCCTGAGAACACTTTGAAACCGCAGCTCACTCCGCCCATGAGGATGGTGGAAACTTATTCGCCGAAAAGGATCACCGAGGTATTTCCGGGTAAATACACAGTCGACGCTGGTAAGATCGTAACAGGATGGATACGGCTGACCACCGACGGAGATCCCGGTGACAAGATTGACCTTCGATATGCTGAAACCCGGGCCCATTTATGGAACAATTATACTTTCAGTTTCTCGATGAGTGTTGTCAAGCATGCTGGTGGTGTTTTGTTCAGGGCGGCGGACGAGGACAATTGTTACTATTGGAAGTTCGAGCCGACAGAACTGCTCTGTTGTAAAGAAGTGGGCGGAGTATTGATCGTTATCGGGAAGAAGCCTTTTGATTTTGAACCGGACGTTGATTATCGAATTCAGATTAAAGTCGAACAAAGTAGCATTCGCACGTATTGCAATGATGAATTACTTATTTCTCTTCATGACAAGACTTTCAAGAGTGGTAAAGTCGGATTCCGTGAGTCAGATGCAGACACCGCGATATTCAGCGATATCTCCGTGATGCATCGCGATTCAATTCTTCTGGAGAGCGACGGCAGGAATCCGGATCTTTGGCTCCATAATCATAATGTCCGGATAGTCAATAACTGTCTGGAGGTATGGAGCAGTAATTATCTGGTGTCTCGGTTCGGTAATGTTAATGGAGGAATCGATCAGACCTCGCTTTGTGTTCCTGGATTTGTTTATGACGCCATGGGGTCAGGTGCCCGGCAGCACGATATCTACATCCATGGTTATGATGCCGCTGAAACATGGGAACCCTTTCAGACCCTGCACGGTTTCAGATACGTTCAGATCAAAGGGTTTAACGGAAAGCTGAGTAAGTCAAACGTGCAAATCAGAGTAGTTCGTCAGGCAGTTAAACAAAGGGGAGAATCAGTCGGGGCATTCAAGTGTTCAGACGAACTTGTGAACAAACTGTACTCCATCTCCCTTAGAAGTTTCAAAAACAATTTGCAGTGGGGAATACCAACAGATTGCACTGGCCGAGATGAACGCAGTGGTTGGACTGGGGACGCTGAGCAACAATCTCAAGAAGGGTACTACTATACGAATATGACGCCGTTCTACAACCAGTGGTTGCTGGATATGCGTGAGACGCAACATAATGATGGATACATTGACAACATAGCGCCAAGAGAAATGTCGGGACATGAAATTGTGAGAGAAGAAGATATTCCATGGTCCTCCGCGTCGATAAATGTGCCATGGGATATGTACATGGCAACTGGCGAAAAAACAATCGTAGAGCAGCAATATGATTGCATGAAGCGGTTCATACAGTGGTGCGTAGCCACTTCAAATTTGAGTAAATCCCCAAAAGGGAGGAAGGACTATACGACTGATAGGGATTGCTGGGGCGATTACGGCTCTATCCTTGAAATGAAGTCGTGTTGTCCGATTCCAATGCCGCAAAAAAGCCTGTATGCAACTGCATTCTATTATCATTCGGTGGTGCGTCTGTCGGTACTTGCCGATTCCTTGGGAAAGACCGCAGAGGCGGAGAAATTGGCAAATCTTGGAGCTCGAATTAAGGACTCGTACAATGCGAAATTCCTAAGGACGAACAAAGGCGGTAATTACTCTTACTTGTGTAATACTCAAACTGACGACGCTCTTTCGTTGGGCTTTGGTCTATGCCCTTCGAAAAAAGTGAAGGCGGATATATTGAAATCTCTTGTCTCTTCACTGAGGGAAGATCATTATCGAATAACGATGGGGGTCCTAGGGCTTTACGCAGTTTACAATGCGCTATGTCAGAACGGGTTTACTGATGTCGCCTATCGAATGATTACTCAAACATCTTATCCGAGCTGGGGATACTGGATAAAGCACGGCGCAACAACCTGTTGGGAGTTTTGGAGTGGACGTGGATCGCGCGATCACGGATTTTTGGGAGGGAGACTTAATGCGTTCCTCGTCAAGTATCTGGCGGGTATAAGCCCGATTTCCCCGGGGTATGGGCGAATAAGAATCGAACCTGGCGTTGTAGGTGATCTCAAAAATGCTGAAGCGAAGGTGTATTCCGTGAGAGGATTGGTATCGTCAGATTGGTCCCGAAAGACCAGCACCAGCCTTGATCTAAAGATACAAGTCCCGCCCAATGCGACTGCCGATGTGTTTGTGCCTCTCCTGAAATTGAAATCCAGTGAGGCAATTGTACAAGAGGGCAGTCAAGTGGTATTTGACATGGGAGCCGGAACGCAAAACAGATACGTCTCTTATGTCGGGAAGAAATACGGATGTCTTGTTTTTAAAGTGGGTAGCGGAAATTACGAATTCAAGTTGCGCCCCAATTGATTCTCAGACTGCCGGATCGTTGGAGAAAAAAGTTTTGTTGCATTGCTCATACAACAAGTGTGGCCCGGACGGAAAAGGCAACAATTTGCTGGTTCGGGAAACTATACGCTTCAATCTGAAAGCAATACGTGCCATCGTTCAAATAGTAGAATATTAATATGAAAATAGGTTTCCTGTCGATCGGACTGAATACATATTGGCAACAATTCCCGGGCTTACTGGATAATCTGAATAGGTACCATGACCGTATTTTAGAAAAGTTAAAATCGAGAGATGCGGATGTGGTGGACGCTCGAATCGTCGACAGCGTCGAAGCTGCGCGTTCAGCTGGAGATCTTTTTGGAAGTGAACAGATCTCGATCCTATTTCTCCACATTGCGACCTATGCTCTTTCGTCAACTGTATTGCCGATTGCTCAGCGGGCGAAGGTGCCGGTGATAATCTTGAATCTACAACCTTCAGCTGCCATCGACTATCAGCGTTTCAACAAAATCCGCGATCGCGCCAAAATGACAGGTAAGTGGCTTGAGTATTGCCAGGCTTGTTCCGCACCGGAAATTGCAAGTGTGCTCAATCAGGCGGACATACGGTATGATATCATAACCGGGTACATTGATGATGAATTAGCCTGGACAGAAGTAACTGATTGGCTCGATGCGGCGAGGGTCGCCTTTGCAATGCGGTCAAATAATCTGGGTGTTCTGGGGCATTACTACAATGGGATGCTTGATGTTTATACAGATCTAACCCAGCAATCATCTGTATTTGGAACCGATATTAAGCTTCTCGAAATGAGCGAAATAAAAAGATATCGCGACGAAGTCGGTGAGTCGCAGATTGAGGAAAAGATCGAAGAGTTCCGGAGAGAATTTGACGTCTCGCCAGAGTGCCGGAAGGAGGAACTTGCAAAAGCTGCTCGTACCTCGCTTGCATTGGATCGCCTCGTGCAAACTCATGCTCTCGGTTCGGTGGCATACTACTATGAGGGAATGCCAGGTGATGAGTTTGAGAGTATTATTACGTCGGTCATCGCGGGGAACACGTTACTTACTGGCAAGCACGTTCCCGTGGCGGGCGAGTGCGAGGTGAAAAACGCTCAGGCGATGAAGATAATGGATGAGTTCGGCGCAGGCGGATCCTTTTCCGAGTTCTATGCCATCGATTTCAACGACGATGTCGTGATGCTCGGTCACGACGGCCCTGCTCATTTCAAGATCGCTGAAGGACGCGTTAAGCTTGTCCCGTTATCGGTCTACCATGGCAAGCCAGGAAGCGGACTTTCTATTCAAATGACCGTGAAGAACGGGCCGGTAACAATTCTTTCCGTCGTGGATACTAAGATGGGTGTGGTCCTCCTAACGGCTGAGGGGGAGTCGGTTCCGGGGCCTATTCTAGAAATTGGGAATACTAACAGAAGGTACCGGTTCGGAACAGGCGCCAGATATTTCGTCGATCGCTGGTCGCGGGTTGGTCCGGCACATCACTGTGCGGTAGGTGTTGGGCATCTGGCGGGCAAAATCCAAAAACTTGGGAAGCTGCTCGAAATATCAACTATTCAAATATGCTGAGGCAAACGGCCTTTTGCGGGTATTTAGATGGTCGAGTTGAGCCCTATACTAAATGACATTAATGACGTTGAGGAAAGCAGATGAAAAAGATTACCTTTTTTGCTTGTCTAAGCTTGTTGTTCAGTTTGGGGCCGGCTTTGGCACAGGAGGCTACAGTTGTTAATAGCATCGGTGATGCTCCGAAAATTGTTTTCCCTGGTATAACTCAGGCTGACTTCCAACATGCTTTCAATATCCTTCAGAACTGTGTAGTTACTCGATTGCCGGTGAAGGGATTTTCTCATCCTTTCATGTACCCGGGAGGATTATACGACAAGTATTGGTACAAGATCGACTCGGTGAAGGTTCTCGGAGTAGAACTACCTAGCAAGCCGTACTTTGAAAAATTCTGGTGGGAGTTGGATGGTACGCTCACGTTGAGCGGGTCGAAATGGGCAAATGAAAAATTTGCAGAAAACGTCATGAGAAATTTCATATCTGTCCAGCGTACTGACGGTAGAATCCCCCTTTTTGCGCTGGACAAGCTTTCATTCCACAGCGTTAGCGCTTTCCCCACTATTTTTGAAATTGGCTACGCAATAGCGCGGCGGACCGGAGATTTGTCCTTGGTGAAGTCTATTTACCTTTGTCTGAAGAAATATTTGAACTGGTGGCTTTCGTACTCGGTTCGCAGGGACAGAGCGACAGGACTTGTAACAGGAATCTTTGAAGAGTCTTTGCCCTCAAACGAAGGGCAGGCGTTTACGCGAGCACCCGTGGATCTCAACACTGAAATCGTTATGGGGTGTAGAAATGTTGCGAAGCTGGCAAAACAGTTGGAGGATATCCAGGACTATAGAAAGTACTCAAGCTTGGAAAATGATCTCAAGAGATCAATGAACAAATATATGTGGGCAGATAGTGCTTACTACGCGTATAATGTCAGAAAGAGACGTATTGAAAAGACTCTGTTGTGCAACACGTTTTACCCGCTCGAAGACAACATAGCGTCTGGGAACAGGGTTACAAAGCTGCTTAGTCTGTTGACGAACAACAGATATTTCAATTGGGATCTAAATCCAGTGACAACAGCCGCCAAGACTGATCCGGTCTTCAACGAGACAGGTGGGGTTTACAACGGCAGCCAGTGGATGGGCGACATTTGGAGCATGAAGAACGTTGCAATCATTCAGGGCCTTGAGGATGTCGGGAGATACGATCTGGCGGCCTATCTCTCTTATAAGACCGTAATGCTCTTCAACAATGATTGTGCAGAATTCATAGTGCCGTCCACCGGATTAGGCCAGGGGCAGCTCGATTACGGATGGTCCGCCTCACAATATATCCAGCTAATCATCGAAAAGATTTTCGGAGTTGATTACGACAACTTTGATAAGACTATAACGATAATGCCGAGACTCGCCCAGCCGCTCATCGGTCAAGATTTGTCCCTTGATTCACTGAAGTTGCCCGACGGAAATCGTCTAAACCTTGCTATAACATCCACGCTTCAGGGAGCGGTCGAGGTTAAATATGAATTAACTGGTATTCCAGTAAACAAAATGAGGGTCGTTGTGGCATTGCCTTCAAACCGTGGAGTGGAGTACGAAGCTGCGGATTCAGATGACAGGCCTCTTCAACTAACTGTTCGAAAAAAAAGATCTTCGGATATCTTCAGCATTAATGAGGGAATTAGAAATTCAGGGCAGGTTGAATTCACCATCCGAAAACAATCAGCCAACAATTAAATACCAACGTAAAGAAAGTGACAATGGAGCTTATTGGGAATATATGGCGACCTACGACTTTGTTCTTGGACATCGGTGGAGTCCTTTTGACAAACGGTTGGGATCGAACTGCAAGGAGAAAGGCGGCCGAAGAATATGGCCTCGACTATGACGAAATGAACGAGAGACATCATCTGACATACGATACTTACGAAGCGGGCAAAATAAGTCTCGATGAGTATTTGGACCGAATCGTGTTTTACGAAAGTCGCACATTCAATCGAAACGAATTCATTGATTTCATGTTTGCTCAATCGGAGCCGTTCGAGGAGATGATTGATGTTGTGAGGATACTCAAGTCAAAGTATAAACTGAAAATTGGGGTCATTAGCAAT
>JAJYRM010000111.1 GCA_021794075.1 Bacteroidota bacterium
CGGAGTCGATTCCAAATGAGGTCGCGCTTGACGTGGGCTGTAGCCACTTTCCCAGCGAAGACTCAAAACCCTCGATGACTGTTCCGCCTGAAGCCTCGTCGGTGTCGCATATGAACGACGTGGAGAATGGCTTCGTGCTCGCTATTCCGTAATAATCCACGACTCCAGGGGCAAGTGAGACGGTGTATTTCATTCCGGGTTTTAGGCTGATCAAAGAACGTAGAGCGATAAGGGTTAGACCATTTGCGGTGATACGAAGAGTTACAAATGAGAATGGTATTTTTGCCCCTGTCGAATCGACGAAGCTGATGAGCGAGGCGGCTGAGCTAAGCTTTACCGGATGGTTGAGGACCAATTCGACATAACATTTTGAGACCGTAGCGCCGCCGTTGCTCGGTGAGATCGCTGCCAGTGAAGGGCCGGAGGTGTCCATCTTTCCGGTCGTGAACTGAAATGAATGCTGGGAGTCAATCGGGAGAAGGTTTGTCCCCTCCGCCGAACTGTCTATGCGGACCGTATAAGTTGTCAATGGTGACAGAAGACTCGAAGGTTTGAATGACAATTGCGTCTGAGAGGCATTGAATGAGAAGCTGCCAGATATTGCCGGCGAGATGCTCACGGCCGAATCAGTTGAATGGGGCTCCATAGGCTTGCTGAAATTCAAGATTAGATTTGAGTAGACCGGCACTGTTTTGTCGCTAGCGGCAGGGACAGAGCTTACAAGATTAGCCCGCGTTGTGTCATAGGAATGGACAAGGTCGAAATAGTGATGCCAGTTCCAGTACTTCCCCGGGTCAGTGTGGTTGTTACATGTCGCGTAGCCAGTGCCGACGTATTGGACATAAGGCAGAAACGGTATGAGGTTGAACCAGGGATAAGTCCAAGCATTGTGACCGAAGATGTGGAGCGAATCTTCAGGGATATTGTACTCCTGACACATAAACGCGGTCAGGCGCGCCGACGATTCGTACATTGCCTCAGTAAAATACTTCGGTTGGCTGACATAACCTTCATGTTCGATGTTCAGCGTAATAGGGTTCCAGCAGAGGACAGCCCACGCCTCGTCCTTCTCATGAACGAGCTGATCGATGTATCCGTCGCTGCTTCTAATTACATAATGCGCGCTCGCTTGCGCCTGAGGATTCTGGAGCCACGACACGCTGGAGGCGAAAGGGCCTTCGGTATCGTGTACTATCACGAAGACGATCGGCGCGCCGTTGCGTGATCCGTAATTGGGGCTCCCGACCCAATTAGCTCCCGCGTAATCAGCTGCATTAGCGGCGACTCCCATTGTCTTTCTAATTTCCTTCGGCGGTGGAGTCATTTTTGTTTTCAGGCCTTGTTCCTTCACGGATTCGGGAAAATTATTGAGATTGATCTCTTGAGGAGGGATAACTATCCCATTCTCGTTAACACCGATCTGAATGTACTGCAGCGTGTTGTACGCGAAGTCGACAGCCAGATCATGCTGCGGAATTCCGCTGAAGCGCGCGATCACGTCCGACCAGGATGAGAGAGCGCTCGTTACGGTGACGGAGTCTCTGTTAGCTTCGTCCCTGTATTCCGACAGGAGGGCAGCAGCTCCCCTGATGTTTTGGTAGGCGTCGGCTTTCAACGAATCCGCCGGGAGCCCTATTAGTCTCGCTGCGCTATCTAGCGAATGGCCGAACCAGTCGTCATCGCGAAGGCCCATAACGCCGAACAAAGGAGGCTGCATGTCAGGGGAGCGGCTTTCTATTTCCTGTGCCGTGTAAGTGAGCTGCGTCCACCTTGTCTGGACGTACCCTATCGCTTCGAGTATTGGTGTCGGCACGTTGAATTCCGCGGTAGCCGACTGAAAATACGATTGCAGTGTGGCTGGTGTTTGCGCAAGCGCTTGTGTCGAAAGCAAGGCGATAGCGACTAATATAAACTTCTTCATACGCTGTGGTTCCATAGTACGATTAAATGGTTAGTAATGTTAGCGAGACACAATAAGTTTCCGTCAAGATATTTGTCGCTATTTCACGAGCATCATTTTTTTCGTCGCCGTAAAGGAACCGGCATCGAGCCTGTAAAAATACAAACCACTCGGGAGCGTGCTCGCGTTAAAACTGATCGAATAGCTCCCCGCGTTCTGGTATTTGTCCACAAGCGGTTCTACCTCTCTCCCAAGAGCGTCGTAGATTTTCAGCGAGACGAGGCTGTTCTTCGAAAGCTGATACCTGATGGAGGTTGTCGGGTTGAACGGATTCGGGTAGTTTTGGAAGAGCCTGAAGGAGCCAGGTATGCCGGTAAGGTCTCCACTCAAGCCCGTTATCTTCCCATCGACCTGGATGTCGTCCACGTAAATAGTGCTGCTGTCGAGGAGAGCCGACTTCAAATGGGTGACTGCAAAACCTTTGAAGATGCCTGTCGATACGTCGGTGCTGCTTCTCCACATGCCGACATATTTATAGCCGTACCAGTTTATCGTGTCGATGGGAACGACCTTCGCCGCTCCGCCAGATGAGGGGCTGAAAATGAAGTCGAGCTCATTTCCGCTGTTGTCGCCGAAGACCCACATCCCGACGGACCCGGCGTTCGAGACGTCGAACCCCTGGGAGTTCTCGACCGCGCAGGCGCCGTTGGTTGAATCGAACTCATAGTTAAGCTGTCCCGAACCGAAGCCGTCGTAAGCCACGTAGGCGGTGTTGAAGTTAGTGTTTGCGGAGTCGATTCCAAATGAGGTCGCGCTTGACGTGGGCTGTAGCCACTTTCCCAGCGAAGACTCAAAACCCTCGATGACTGTTCCGCCTGAAGCCTCGTCGGTGTCGCATATGAACGACGTGGAGAAAGCTTTGGTGGTCGCTATTCCGTAATAATCCATGAGTCCCGGCTCTAGCGATACCGTATAGACCATCCCGGGAGTAAGGTTGATCGATGAGCGTACCGCAATCAGGCTCAGTCCGTTCGAAGTGACTCCTGACATAAACACTCCGAATGGAACACCCTTTCCGGTCGAATCGGCGAAGCTGATATGTGTAGAAATAGAAGTCAACCGGACCGGTTCGTTTAAAATGAATTCGACATAGGACTTAGTACTCGATGTCCCGCCATTCTGTGGTGAGATCCTGATCAACTTAGGCCCTGTGGTGTCAATACTCTGTGTTGTGAAATGGAAGGTGTACGGAGCAACAATTGGCCTGAGGTTGGTCGAATTTGCGCTTGCTCCAATTGTAACGGTGTAATTAGTCAACGAAGAGTAGTGCGTGTCGGGTTGAAATGTGAGCTGGGTGTAACTGGCGTTGAATGAGAGGTGCCCTGAGACTGCAGGCGTGATGCTGAAAGCGGACTCGGTGGATGTCGGTTCCATCGGCTTGCTGAAGCTGACCGTGATGGGTGAGTACCCGATGACGCCGGTGTCGCCCGTGGCAGGCGTCGAGCCCACGACCGTTGCCCGCGTGGTGTCATACTGATGTATCAAATCGAAATAATGATGCCAATTCCAGTACTGTCCTGGATCGGTGTGGCTGTTGCAAGTGGCGTAGCCGGTGCCGACCCACTGAACATAAAGCGGAAACGGTATAAGGTTGAACCACGAGTATGTCCACGCGTCATGTCCGAAAATATGAAGCGAATCTTCGGGGATGTTGTACCTTTCGCAGAGGGACGCGGTGAGGCGTGCGGACGACTCGTACTCGGTTTCGGTATAAAATGAGGGCGTCGCGACGAATCCTTCATGTTCAATGTTCAGTGTTATTGAGTTCCAACACACCACTGCCCAGGCTTTTTCGCTGTTGTGAACAAACTGGTCAGTATATCCGTCCTGGCTGCGCACCAGGTAATGAGCGCTTGCCTGGTCGCTTGGATCTTCAAACAAAGAATGGGCGTAGTCGAACTGCTCTTCGGTGTCGTGTATGATCACGAAAACGATTGGCGCGCCGTTGCGGGAACTGTAGTTCGGGCTTCCCACCCAAACCGGCGTCATGAGCGAATCTGCTGGTTGCCTGAAGCCGGTGGCTTTCACCGAATCAGGAAAACCGCTGAGGTCAATATCCTCTTTTGGAATTACGATGCCGTTGTCGCTGACCCCCAACTGAATTTCTTCGAGCGTGTGATACGCGAATTCCATGGCGATGTCCGGCTGGGGAATACCGCTGTAGCGGGCGATCGGAATCCACCATGTTTGCAGGCTGTCTGTAACTACGGTGGAATCCGCGTTTGCTTCATCTCTCAGATGCGAGAGAAATGCCGCTGCGCCTCTGATGTTTTCATAAGCAGAGTCCTCGAGAGTCCTGACCGACTTGCCGATCAGCTTGGCCGCGCTGTCGAGGTTGTAGTTGAATCTGCTGTCGTTGCGCAGACCCATAGGGCTTCTCCCGGGAATATTCGGAATGGGCTGCCAATGCGTTTCGATGTAGCCGAGCGCTTCGAGTACCGGAGCGGGGACATTGAACTCCGACGAGGCCGACTGGAAGTAGCTTTCCAGCTGCGTCGGCGTTTGGGCAAAAGCCTTGATTGAAAGAAGTGACATTATAAGTAGCAGAGTGGTTTTCAAGTATCACCTTTAGTTAGGTTTGCGTTTAACACATAATAGTTGGCAGTATGGAGAACCGGGGAAATGGTGAACCGCAGAACATGTACCAGATGAAATCGTGGGATGTATGATCAGTTCTTTCGGATCAGCTTCTTCTCGGCTTCTTCGACCATTCTTGCTATCTGCCGGATTATCCGATCATAGCTGACATCGAGATTCTTCATCATAGCCTCATCCATTCCGTTCCGATAAACGTGAAGCTCCTTGTCGTAGCCAATTCTCTCGCCTATTCTCCGGTTTCTCCTTTCATTGTCTTTTCCTCCAACCCATTACTTGTCGCCTGCATTCGGCAGCTGCTCGATGGTCATAGTATAACCAAACCTGTTAAAATAAATATTTCGGTTTGCCGTCTCGACTTCGCCTCTTTGGAAATCGACATTGTCCGACCGGAAGAACTTCTTCGCTGGGGTGAGTTGCTGATTGTTGTTTGAATTGGCAGACATGCGGTACTGGTCGAGTCCGCCGAAATAGAAATCGCGGACTATCCCACGTTGCTTGGGAGTAAGATTTGTCATGTATCTCGTGGCGAGTATTCCCATGTAAGGATCGACAGGTACCCAGCCGTATGGCATTATGTAAATCTCTGTCCAGTCGTGAATGTCTTTTCCGCCGGGGAAGAAGTACCATCCCGACTGCCATCTCGTCGGTATTCCATTGTAACGGCAGAGCGTAATGAACAGCATCGCTTCCTGCCCGCAGTCGCCGTAACGCTTCGTCAGACAATAACCGCCGATGTTTCTAATCGTCGAGTATTCCCTCGCGAAGCTGTATTTAATGCCGTGTGCGATCCAATCATAAATGCGTTTGGCTTTCACGACAGGATTGGTCGCGTTTCCGACGATTTGCCTGGAGAGCCTTTTGATGTCGCGGGTGAAAACTATGTTCGGGCCCTGACTTGTGAACTCCCTGTATATTTTCTCCGATTTATTGTATGGCTCGACTTTGCGCGGGTCGAGGTTGAAATGGACGCCGTAGGTCTCGTAGCGGTATTCGACCGAAAACTCCGCCCCTCCGGCACTATCGGCAGGCTGCTCCATATAGACCGACCTTATCGGGCTATTGGACGGCGCAACTGAAATCGGCTTGCTTGAGGAGCCTATGAGTTTGAAATCGAGTTGATAAGGGAACTTGTGTGGAATTGGAAGCCATGCCCTCACAGTGTCTCCCGGTTTCACGGTACCGGGATTAACCGTCAGCGTCATCTTCATCTGAAATCTTTTTGGAAGCACATACGGCGTGTGAAAAGTGGCGGCGGCTTTTTCGATCGCGATGCAATTGTCGACGAAAGATAGATTCCGCGCGTCGTCGTTCACAGACGGCATTCGCCTCGCGGCGATGGCGGGATATCTGAAGAAAAGGTTGCTTCTGCTCGAGTTCACGAAACGGAGGGTATCGTCGATTACACGGCAGTCGAATTTTCCTTCCTTGATCCAGCGCCGAAACTCCGGTTTTGTGATTCCGCGAACGCCCTCCTGCAGCTGCGCGAAGAGCTTGTCGGCGGTCAAAGAATAGTCGATGCGAATCCTCCGCATTCGTATGACCTCGTAGGAGAGCATCTGCTTTTCATTCGGGGACAGTTTTCCGGAATCGTCTCGAAGTGTCTTGTCAAGAAGTGCAGTCGCTTTAGTGAACTGACCGCGGCTCTCAAGTTTCAATGCCTCTGCATATGATCGACTCTGAGCGTTCACCATGCCGGGTGAACAGATCAGGAAAGCGCCGAACAATGCGGCGATCATTTTATTTATGATGTGCTTAGCCTTCATTATTCACTTCTCCATTAATAGTGTGCGTTATTTTGTAAATGTTACAATTGCGCTCTTCTCGAAATTTCTCGTGGAGAAAAGAGCAACCCGGTTTGGTCCTCGTCGCTATGTTCTGCTTACAGATCACCCGGAGATCGCCGGCCGACGTACAAAAGGTCTCAAGTCGATCGCCGCAATGCGTCTTGAAAGACCACTGCAAAAGTTTTTTAGTGCCTGTCGCTACTGTAGATATATATCCTTCTTCGGTCTGTGTCACATGTCCTTAGCGGATTGCTAATTGAGATAAAGACCAAGAGCGAACCCGCTCGAATACAATACAAAACGAATGTTCATGGCATTAACCGATCCAATGACCGGATACTCAATGTCTGCTCTATCCCGCAATGCCATTTATCATTAGTTGATTCGCTTTACTTAAGTAACATCATTTTCTTCACGACGGACCGCCCGTCAACGCTAAGTGAATAGAAATAAATGCCGGAAGCGAACCGGGCAGCATCAAACGTCACGCTGTAGCTCCCTGCGGCCTGCCTGCCGTTTACAAGTGTCGCAACTGTCCTTCCAAGGACATCATAAATGTTTAGGGAGACGAATCCGCGGGAAGCAATCTGGTATTTGATATTTGTCGTCGGATTGAACGGATTCGGATAATTTTGTTCGAGTCCGAATTTAGTCGGAGTCGCCTGGTTATCTCGCACAAGCAGTGGCGACTGGTAGCTCCATTTTATCGCGTCAAATTCTAAGATTTGTCCCACATTTGCGCTTCCGTCTCCTAGTTTGACGTAACCGCTATCGCCTTTCGTGAATGGATAGGTGCCGAGGGAAACCCAGGAATTAGGGCTCTTGCTTTGATCTATTACGACGGAATCTTCTTGAAGAGATCCACTGGGAGAATCGCTTCCGTGAATAATCCTGTACAGCGCTGTGGTTGCAGGGCCTGCTCCCAACGCCCTCGAGCTAAAGGATGGAATATATGCGAACAGTTTGTAGCGGCCGTCCTGAAGTGAATCGGGTTGCCGCCACAGGGCCGTGCAAGTGTCGTGAGCGCGAGTGTGAGTGTACCAGAAGTGGCCGTCGTATCCGGTGTTCAAATCGTGCCACAACAGCATGGAAGCGGGAGGCGCATTATTAAGCACGAAACCGTCATCGAACTGGAGGTCATCGACGATCGAATCTTGTATTGCCGGAGGGGCGTAGCGCACCGAAACGCCCCAGGCGGCCCCATTCAAATTCTGATTTCCGTTGTTGTAGCCGGGCCAATCGTATTGGACATCTTTTCCGGAGTAGTTCGGCCACTGGCCTATATTCTTGTTCCCGTACGGATCGTTGGCGATGACTGTGCCGTATTTACTTCCAACTCCGTTTATGACGATGACGTGTCCTACAGATGTAAGGAGATTGCAGAGTGTGTAAGGGTGCCCGGAGTCGACTTCGCTGATGACCGTGTCGAGCGATGGTGAATCGAGCCTCGATGCGGTTAGTCCATTGTAATCATAGTAGCTAACCATCATGTGGTAAGGGTCGCTTGTATTCCACATATATCCATATCCGCCGCCGACGAAGTATTTGCCTCGAAAGAAATATGTGCTCAATACATAATTGCCATAGGGACTTACATGCCTTGTCGGTATGGAGAGAGCAATATCCCAGGGGGGAAGAATGTCATAGAAGGCGAGCACCATCATCGCCGCTGTCGGCGCGCATGCGGCATCGCCGAGTGAGGAAGGGGGGGTATCATAAACCTGATTAATGTAGGGGACTTCAAAATTTGGCGTTGTAGAAGGAGCTCTCGGGGCGGGCGATTCCGATTCGACTCCGGAAGGAGACAGCTTCGCGAGGTTGACCTCAAATGAAGAGTTTATCTCCAGTGCTTTCTGCTTCAAAGTCGCGCTGTAGATCGTGTTGCTGTTGTAAGCGCCGAAGATAACGCTTCCATTAGCTCCAATACTCGGGTCGGTCTCAAATATGCTTTTTGTCGTCGTCAGCTGACGCGTCTGCGATCCGTCGTATTTAATTTCATATAAATCGGAATTGACCATGGAGTCGCGTCGTACCACCGTTCGCACGGTAACTATCGAATTGCCGTCCGGCGTCCAAACGGGATCCGTTCCGCTCCCAAGCGCATAGGTACTCCGTGTGCGGGTGTCGAACACGAAAAGATTGCCGTTCAAACTTGAGTAACAAAATTTCTCGCCGGCCGGTGACCATTCGGGCATCGCGCATCCTGGCCCGGAGATTTCGCTGTTGTCGCCGGTTATTAAGTCTATGTCGTGGATGTAGCCGCGCCCATCGTTATAGGCAACAAACTCTCCATCCGGAGAAAGCGCGACGATGTTGGAATAAATCCCAATTGGTATTCTTCTATTTATCCGGAGACTATCGAGTTTGTCCGGGCGAAGCGCTCCGGCCATGATGTAAACCTCATCTCCGATTGAATAAGCTAGAGAGCTGTCGGAAGAGAAAGAAACCTGTCCGCATAGTGCCACAGGTGGGTGGAGGAGTGTCACTGTCTTGGCGGAGATATCGAGCAGCGCCGGGGCCTGTTCGCCGTCGCTTAAAATGTCTTTAAAACCTATTAGGGATAGGTCTGGCGAGAGCGTGAAGTACATACCACAGCCAGCGCCGGAAAACAATTCTTCTATTTTGCCGCCGTTCGCAAGATAAAGGGCGCTTGCCGTTTCATTAGTGAACACGATGCCGTATCGGGTCTGAACCGGATGATATGCTCGAAATCCGGCATAAGCACTATTTTCCGGGATCGAGCCGGCCATTGATGTCGCGCTGGTAGCGGCAATCATCATGGAACAAGCAAACAGTAATAAAGTACCACCAAATTTCATGTGTAATCCTCGGGTGAAAAATCTTTGGCAGATAGTGAGTCAGGAACCGAGCGGAGCATTGATCCTTACAAAGAACTCGACATTACATTTTCAAGCGCCGGTACGACCGGTCGCAGTAAGTGCGAACTAATTTTCAGCCGTCTCATGTTTTTCCGGGCAAGAGGAGACGAAAAACTCTTCACCAAGTCCGGCCATTCAAAGTCCGCCAATCCCCAGGAGAAGGAGTCGTTTCTCCCAGGGGAAAGGCAGTGTGAGTAACCAATCAGGCGCGCTCGCTGCGTCAAGTCATTCGAGCGCGGCTAACGACAAAACTATTTTACGAGCAACATCTTTTTCGTGGCGATGTAGGAACCCGCTTCAAGTCGGTAAAAATACACGCCGCTGGACAGGTTGTCGCCGTTGAACGTCACGGCGTGGCTCCCTACGTCCTCACGCTCGTTGACCAGCGTCGCGACTTCTCTTCCCAGAACATCGTAGACTCTCAACGAGACGCGTGCGGCTTTCTTAAGCTGAAAGCTTATTACTGTCGTCGGGTTGAACGGATTCGGATAGTTCTGATCGAGCGTGAACGAGTTCGGAACATCGGCGAGATTCTCTCCAATACCCGTCACGATCCCGTTCACCTGGATATCATCCAGGTATATTGTGCCGCTACTTAGCATAGAATTTGGAAGCCGTTTTATCGCTAATCCTTTGAAGAGCGCCGTAGATGTGTCCGCGTTCGACCGCCACATGCCGATGTACTTCCAGCCGTACCAGTTTATAGTGTCGATCGGCACAACATTGTTCGACGTTGAGCCGAAGATGAAATCGAGTTCGTTACCGCTGTTATCTCCGAAGACCCACATCCCGAACGAACCGCTTGAGGCGATATCGAATCCCTGAGAGTTTTCTTCGGCACACACGCCGTTTGACGAATCGAACTGATATTGTAGTGCGGCAGATTGAAACCCGTCGTAAGGTTTGTAGGTAATGTTGAAAGTTGAGGACGCGGAATCGACCCCGTGAGTCAGGGGGCTGGCGGAAGGTTGCTGCCAAGCTCCTCTCGAAGACTCGAATCCTTCGATGACCGAACCGCCCGATTGGATGGAGCTGACTGTGAACGTAGTGGAATAAGGCTTCCGTGTCTGGACACCGTAGTAGCTAGTCACGCCGGGAGAAAGTGTAACAGTGTACCTCATGCCGGGGGTAAGGCTGTTCGTCGCTCGTATGGCAATGATGCTAAGATTGTTTGGGGTGACCCGAAATTGGTCTCCTGAGAAGGAGACAGCTTTCCCTGTGGAATCTACAAAATTTATACGCGAGGAGATGTTGCTCATATTAACCGGTTGATTAAGTATGAATTCAACATATGCCTTGGAAACAGATGTGCCTCCGTCCGCGGGAGATAATGCGATGACCCCGGGTGCGGCTGTATCGACCGGACCCGTCGAGAATGAAAGCGAGTACGGGTTGTTCATCGGAGTTCCGATTATCGAAGTCGCCGAAGTATTGATGGTAATAGTATAGTTTGTCGATGGGGCTAGCAGTGTGTCCGGCGCAAATATCCAGTTTGTGAAATCCGGGTTCATGATAAGTTTTCCGTCGACGTGAGGCGTTATGGTGAAGGAGCTGTCGAGGCTGCCGGCGTCGATCCCAGTATTGAAACTCACTTTGAGACTATCGAAAACCTGGAGGGTATCTCCGGATGAAATGGACGCGCTCGTCACTTCCGGCGTAGGCCGCGGAACGTTCTGCCAGCTGTTCGAATAATCTCTCCAGTTCATCGTATCCATGCCGGTGTAATCCCAAAGGCTGACACCCGCATAACCTGATGACAAGCACGAATCGCAGAACTGCTGAATATCACCGTAGCGCATCTGGTAGGTTGTTTCGCCTTGGCTGTTCTCGCATCCGATTGGAACGATCGGTTTTATCGAGCTGATGTATCCTTGATTTATCCAAGTCCTTTCCCATGACTCAAAGTCGTTTCTCATCGCGTTGAATTCCGATGACACGGAGGTCGGCCTGAGGGCCCAATACGCCTGTGGCATGTTTGCGTTGCATTGGCTGAGGAACGTTGTCCACGGTATCGGCTGGCCGGTGACGCGCGCGAAAGAGGTAAGGGCGACAAAACTATTCGGATGGGCTGCTCTGACCGCGTTTAGATACTGGGCCGCGACTGCCGTCATGCCTGAGGCCTCAAATTCAACTTCGGCGTCGATGATGAAACCGTCTATTCCATGGATATCGAGAATTTCATTTGTGACTCCCGCTTCGGTGCCGCCACCGCTCCACTTACTCGTTCCATAGACGTATTGCCAACCGTATACCTTTATCCCATGTGTGTGGAAAGAATCGATGACTGCCGCAAAACCACCATAGGTAGCTGCCCAATTATAGAGACCAGTGCCGGTAGCATCATAGAAACTATTGCTGTCACCAAGCTTGACAGCAATCCAGGTCACGCCGCCGCTTTCCAGTGTTGTAATCATGGAATTGAGCGTTCCGTGCGTCCATATCTGCCATATCCACATTCCCTTTGCCGTAGTCGGTATGGAAGCATGCGATTGGACGCTCAAAAGAAGCGAAAAGAGAAGAGTTAAACTTAGTCTAGTGGAAATTTTCATATTGACATCACGCTGACTTTCCGGAGTTCTACTTCGTGATTGAAAATGATCTGAGAATCTGGTTAAAGCTTTTTACATTAGCGCTGGTGCTGTCTCGCATCTCATCGATAAGGCTTGCGCGTATCTGCGACTTCGATGTCGCAACGCCGTTCACTTTTTCGCCCGGCATGGCCGTTTTGAAATCCTGTGTCAAGGAGATTGTGTAATACTGGCCGTTCTCGAGCGCGTAGCAGTTGTCGACAGTTTCCCACTGTCCCATCCCGGCGTACACCGCCCAATAGTCTCTCGCAAACCTCAGCCCGTTGACTGTCACCGAGTCTGCGCGGACAAAATCAGAAGACGTGCTCGGTCTTTTGCTGGGATCGTAGTAGTACCTTCCACCGTAGGTTCCGGGCAAATAGACAAACGGTCTTTGAGTCACGAATACATGCACTTCATTTCGGTTAATCATGCCATCGGATGCTACCTGTTTTATCACATACTCGTCGTTGCTCTCCCGGACCAAAGTTCCATTGTAGGAGATCGTGAATTTGTGAGCGCCACTCGTGTACACGCTAAGCTGCCTGCTGCTCGCTTCCTTTGTCTGTGAGTTCACGGTTTTTCCGAAGAAGATGAAAAACATTCCACTGAACAAACTAAGAACCACTAACCTTCTCATGGCTGTTCCCTTGCTATTTGATATTCATAGTAAATATCGGTCACTGCCTATCTCCAAGTTATTCGACTATTTATAAGAGAATTCATTATCCGAGATTTACTCACTCCCCATTCCCCCTCTCAAACGAAAAAGAGAGGGGGAGGGGAATGAATTAATTTTTACTTCAACAGCATCATCTTGTCTTTGAACAGTTTATTGCCAGCTCTCATTATGACGAAGTACACGCCTGATGCGAACCGATCGCCGTTAAAGATTACTTGCTGGTAACCGGGGCTCATCCTTTCATCGACGAGGACCTGGACCTTTTGTCCGAGAATGTTGTAGACCACAATTTGTACGTTAGCCGCCTTTGGCAAGTCGAACTTGATCATCGTGGTCGGATTGAACGGATTCGGATAATTCTGGTGCAAGGCGAATTCCTTTGGAAGATTACCACCTTGCTCGATTCCCAAGACTCCGGCTCCGGTTGTGAAAAGTGAAATCCTCGAGTACGTTGTTCCACCGGTGTCGGTGGCGCCAACGCGCCAGTAGTATTGAGCGCCCGCTTTCAAGGTATCTGAAATCTGAATCGATGTATCAGGTGGCATCACTGTTATGTTTTCAAGAAGCGTGGAAAATTTGCCGTCGCTTGCTACTTGAAGAACATATCTGATTGCGCGTTCGGCGGGATGCCAGGTGAATGTCGGCTTTCGCGGCGAGCCCGCTCCGCTAGGTAAGAAAAGGACCGGACTAGCAGGAGGCTGCATGTTCGTCGTGAAGGAATCCGTTTGTGAAAACACGCTGTGACCTCCCGCATCGTACGCGTTCACATGCCAGAAATATTTCGTTGAGTAATCCAGGTTTGTCACCATAGCAGTGGTGTCGGCCAGGCTGGAATCGTTGGTGGTCAACGTCGAGAACGACGACTCCTTAGCGAGCTGGATCTGATATTTGACCGGGTAGGAAGCTGCCGCGTGCCATTTAAGAACAAGCGTATCGGCAGGCTGCACGCTG
>JAJYRM010000010.1 GCA_021794075.1 Bacteroidota bacterium
TGGAGGACGCGGTGCCTCCGCGGCAGTTCAATGAAATCCTTTGGAGATATATCAAGGGGACGAATATGCCTGCTCCAAGATACTCGATCATATCGAGCAAGGTGGGAGATTGAGTTCGGGATATGCCATGTCGACTGCGCTGGCAGCTGAGTCTTTACTTAAGTCGTGAATCAGCTGCCGCATAAGCCGATGATTGTTCTTCTTAAGGTTAAGCCCGTCCATGTTTCAAGACCCTGGGCGGGTTTCTGTTTTGTTTGAATCGGTTTCAGACGGCAACGCGGCGGTGCGAGTACGTATCGCCGGAATTATTTAATGGAGCGAAGAGGTGATAGAATACACAACAAACCGGGAAATCACAGTTCAACAGTTCAGGAGCCTGCTGGTCGCTTCTACCCTGGGTGAAAGAAGACCTATCGACGACCTTGGGTGCCTCGAGGGGATGTTGGATAACGCGAACCTGATCGCGACCGCCTGGGATGGCGAAAGACTCGTCGGAGTGGCCAGGAGCGTCACGGACTTCTACTATTGCTGTTACCTTTCGGACCTGGCAGTGGATTTCGACTATCAAAAGCAGGGGATAGGAAGACGCCTGATCGCGGAGATTCAGAGGAGATTAGAAAAAAATTGTAAGCTCATTTTGGTCGCCGCACCAGCCGCCAACGACTATTACCGTCACATCGGATTCACGAATAATGAGAGATGCTGGATACTTAGCGGAGAACAAGCCATTAAATAGGCCCGGAGATTGAAAGATAATTTCGTAAAGGTTGCTGTTCGTACAGAATTTGTATAAATTTTTTCCAAGTCAAGGTTCACATTTGTGCCTGAGAAAGGGGCCCCTGACGGATTCCGGCCTTGTACTGATTCCCGGTGGACCTTTTGGGAATAGAAGTTTTCGAATCGGAAAAAAGTGGTGAGGTGATTATGAAGAATCTTCTTTTGTCCGCGGCAATGCTATTCCTCATTACATCGGTTACATCCGCGCAATGGACTCAGCAGCAGTCCAACGTTACTTCGGACCTCTTGGGCGTTTACTTCGTTTCTCCGACCACTGGTTGGGCGGTGGGATTGGGCGGCGTAATCCTGCACACCACTGATAGCGGAAAAACATGGACGCAATACTCCAGCCCGACGACGTCGGAATTGTCTAAGGTAGCTTTCCTGAACAGCACAACCGGTTGGATAGTCGGGGGAGACCAGATTCTCGAGACGACGGACGGTGGCACGAGCTGGCAGTTCAACTCCAATCCTTCGCCTTATGGAGAATACAACTACTCCATCTATTGTGCGAGTCCCAATAATCGACCTGAATGCTGGATTGCAGGCGGAAACAGGGCTACAAATTACACCTTCGTACTGAACTCACCCGGTAGCGGAAATTGGACTCTTCAAGTAGCGGGATTCGCGGGAAGGCTGGCCGGTGTTTACTTCGACAACGACAGCCTGGGATGGGCGGCTGGTGATAATGGCATCATACTATCGACGGCGAACGGGGGAAGATGGTGGAACGAACAGCAGACCGGTATATCCTCGTACCTGGCAGATGTAGGCTTCTTTGCTCCGGGAATTGGAATTTGCGTAGGGGACAGCGGAAGGATACTTCGGTCAACCGACGGAGGCGTGCATTGGACGATGGTACAATCGAATCCACCGACGGACATATTCAAGGTCTATATCTCAAACGATTCAGTTGGTTATGTTGCCGGAGGCCCGTACAGCTCGAGCGGTCCCACCGATTACATTTACAGGACTACGGACGCGGGTAAAACATGGACGAACCAGTTTGTGAATGTACCTGCTGGCACCATGTTCGAAGACATATGCTTCGTAAATGACTCCGTCGGCTGGGCTGTCGGCCACAACGGGATAATCGTGCATACTACCGATGCCGGGGTTTCAGCCGTTCCCGCGTCACCAGCCCTATATTCACCGGCCACCCAAGACACTCTCGGATCATCCGACTCGGCGCTTGCCTGGTACGGAGTTACACATTCAACTTCTTACCGGGTGCAAATCGCTTCGGACAGCTCGTTCGGAAACATAGTCGTTGATTCCTCAGGCATATCGGACACGATGATGGTTGTTCGTCAGATTATCGACACAAAGCTCTCGCCTGAGACAAAATATTTCTGGAGAGTCCAGGCGATCGATGACACACTGTCCGGATCGTTTTCCGCTATATGGTCATTCATTACGCCGGCTTTGACAGCGGTGAACACGAAACAGGTGGGAATACCTCGGACTTTCGCGCTCAGTCAGAACTACCCCAACCCGTTCAACCCGTCCACGACGATAAAGTACAGCATCCCTAAGGCTGAATTTGTGAACCTGACGGTGTATGACGACCTGGGCCAGAGAGTAGCTACTCTTGTTGACCAACAGCAGGGTGCGGGCAACTATGAAGTAAGCTTCAATGCGGACCGCTTCGCCAGCGGGGTTTATTTCTATGTTATCAGAGCAGGCGATTACACTGCGACACATAAGATGATGCCGCTGAAGTGAGCCATGTTTAAAGTTCTTTAGATATTCACCCAGCTTTCCTTGTCGGAGCTTTCGAAAACCGCGTCGATCACCTTCATGTTCGCTATCCCGTCGCTTATAGGCGTGGGGACGTCGGTGTCTTTGATTATAGATTCCGCGAAGTGGTCGGCTTGAATTGTGTACTGGTCGCAGATTTCGAATCGTATTTCCTCGATTGAGCCGCCTCTTTGCAGCCAGATGCTCGTCGGGCGGTCGATGGGGGCATTGAAAGGTATCTCCAGCTCGATCCTCCCTTTCGTGCCCATGATGTTTACTCGTTGGTATGGCTGGAGCTGCGTCCCGCAGGAGAAAGTTGTGACACCGCTTCCGAAATCAAGCGCGCCAGAAGCGAACCGATCGACCTTCGTGTCTGGATCTCGCTCAATTCTCCCGAGAACACGATTGGGTTCTCGTCCGAAAACAAACCGTGAGATGGAAACGCAGTAGCAGCCGATGTCTAACATCCCTCCTCCGCCGAACTCGATCTTGTTTCTAATGTTCGAGGCATCATCATTATAGTAAGAGTAATGAGCTTGCACCTCTTTTAACTCGCCGATCGCGCCGGTTTCCACGAGTTCCTTCGCCTTCCGCCATTGCGGGTGGTGGCGATACATGAATGCTTCCATTACTTTGAGATTTGGAAAAACTTTCGACACGTTTTGAAGTCGGCGAGCGTCGACGTGGTTGATGCCGATTGGTTTTTCACAAAGTACATGCTTGCCCGCTTCGAGGGCCCTAAGTGTCCAGTCGACATGAAGGTGATTTGGAAGCGGATTGTAGATGACATCGATCTCGGGATCTGATATGAGTTCCTCGTATGAGCCGTAAGCCTTCCGGATTCCCAGTTGGGCGGCGAGCTGTTCCGCTCGAACCTTGTCACGGGAAGCAATGGCACTTACTTCAGAAAGGCTACTCCTCTGGGTCGCGGGGATTATCGCCCGAGCCGCGAACCTGGATGTGCTGAGTATTCCCCACGCGAGCTTCTTCATTTTGTGATCCTCCGATCAGGTGGTCAAGTCATTTAATCCAGTTATCGTTCCGTTCCAATTTAGTGATTCGAGCTGTCGATCGTCATCTTCGTGTGAATATGTCGCTGATGATCTGGTTGTTTGATATTCCATATTTCAGGGCATACTTCTGTTGGTAACCGGCCCGCGGCAGCCCGTAAATTGCCTCTATCGTACGAAGGAGGTTAACGTGAGTAACGCCTTTACCTTCAGTGTATTTACCATGCCTTATGTGCGCGCCGGCGAATATGGTGGGGATCCTGTTTCTTATATCGCGGTTATTGCTGGCTGGATTCGTGAGTCCGGTGAATTGTGACCAGTCGCTGTTTTCGTCCCATGTTATGACCAGGAGACTGTTGTGAGTCTTCGCCCACTCGTAATACTTGCCGAGTTTGTCTCTCAGCCACGCGTCGCCATCCTTCACACGCAGAGAGCGCTTCCCGCTATGCATATCGTCGATCAGGTTTGGGATAACAATGGCAACGGTCGGAAGCTTGTTGAAGTCACTGGGAAACTGCCTGAACTGTAAATTGCACGATGTGGCTTCGGTTTTTCCCTGTGGCAGATTTCCAAAACTAATCCAGGGGACATGTTTCCTGGCGTATTTCCCCGCCCAGGATACGGTGTCGCCGATCGAGGGGAGGCTTTCCGCATAGCCCTTGAATGTATATCCCGCCTTAATGAGTTGCTCGCCGAGATTTGGAGCCATGAAAGGGTAGTTGTGATTGTTGGACTTCGTCGGTGTCATATCGTGATGTCCGACGTTCTGCGTCGCGCCGGAGAATATCCAGAAGTAGTTTCCTTCGCTGTTATGCTCATCGGCAAACATTCGTGTCAGGTTAGCGCCCTGTTTTACGAGGACGTTGTTGATGTAGGGCGCGTCCTTGCTTCCAATCACCCTTGAATAGTATTTGTTCTCTTCGATTACAAGGACTATGTGGGAGTATTTCGGTAGATACGCAGACTTAGGGATCCATGTCTTGGTGTGGCGGTTGGCGGAAAATCCGAACGCCATTATCGCGATGAAGATAATCGGCAGCACTTTTTTCATGACATTTCCTGTTATGTTTATGTTCTTGTCTGAAAAATAATGAAGAATATCGATTGTTTATGCAAATTAAATAATGGTTAACACTCGAGTCTTAGACCGCTGACGAAAGGGAGGATTATGACGCGTGAAGATATAATGGCAAGGATCGAATCTGAGCGTAAAAGGTGGGACATCGTGGTTATTGGCGGAGGCGCGACCGGGCTGGGCACTGCCGTCGAGTCGGCTTCGAGAGGATATAGAACTCTCTTGCTTGAACAACACGATTTCGCCAAAGGGACATCGAGCCGAAGTACAAAACTCGTTCATGGCGGAGTCAGGTACCTCCAGCAGGGGAACATCTCATTGGTGACCGAAGCGCTTAGGGAGCGGGGCCTGCTGAAACAAAACGCTCCGCACCTGGTTTTGAACAGGTCGTTTGTCGTTCCTAACTATGACTGGTGGCACGGTCCGCTGTATGGGGTTGGGCTGAAGGTTTACGATCTTCTCGCTGGAAAACTCGGGCTTGGTCCGTCGAAATTCATCTCGAGGGAAGAAACAATCGAACGAATTCCGAACGTGGAACCAGATGGATTGCGCGGCGGCGTCATATACCACGACGGACAATTCGACGACTCGCGCCTCGCGGTAAATCTCGCGCAGACAGTACACGAGTTGGGTGGATTGGCGGTGAACTACATGGCCGTGACCGCGCTGCTGAAATCGGGTGGAATGATAAGCGGCGTCGTTGCTGTGGACCGCGAAACTGAGAGGGAGTACGAGATAAGCGCGCGGGTCGTCGTGAATGCAACGGGTGTATTTGCCGACCAGATCCGCAGGTTTGACGAGCCAAGGGTTTCCAGGATATTGGCCATCAGCCAGGGGGTCCACATCGTTCTTGGTAAAGAGTTTCTGCCGGGAGACTCGGCGATCATGGTTCCTCAGACTGAGGACGGCAGAGTGCTTTTTGCCGTGCCGTGGCATAACTGTGTTCTGGTTGGGACCACGGACACACCTGTGCGGAGCGCTTTTCTGGAACCAAAGCCGCTCGAGGAAGAGGTGGAGTTCATACTTCGCCATGCGGCGAAATACATGGCGAAGGACCCGACGCGTGCGGATGTGAAAAGCGTGTATGCCGGGCTGCGTCCGCTCGCGAGAAGCGACCGAAAGAAGAAGACTTCTGAGATCTCACGGGACCACGTGCTTGTCGTATCCGATTCCGGGCTTGTTACAATTACGGGTGGTAAATGGACCACTTACAGAAAAATGGGACAGGATGCCGTCGACCAGGCGACGCTCGTCGCCGGACTGGATGAACGCCCGAGCACTACGGAAAGCTTGCGGATTCATGGGGGTACCGCGGACTTGGAAAGGGATGATAATCTGAATGTCTACGGTTCCGATTCGGAGCTGATTGAAAGACTGATTTCTGAAAGGCCATACTTCGGCGAGCTCATACACCCCGCGCTGCCATATTTGAAAGGGGAAGTCATTTGGCATGTGCGCCAAGAGATGGCGAGAAATGTCGAGGATGTTCTGGCCCGAAGAACGCGCGCCCTCCTCCTCAATGCAAAGGCAAGTATTGAAATGGCTCCGGTCGTCGCGAAGCTGATGGCAGAGGAGCTGGGACGTGGAAAGGATTGGGAGGCGGGCCAGCTTTCAGCGTATGCGAAGCTTGCCTGCAATTACATGCTCGACTGAGCCGGCGAATGGTGGGGCAAGTATCTTACCTTTGCGCTACATCATCTCTCCGTCGATTTTCGCAGTTTTGCGTTTGCGAGATCGTCGTCGCAGGTCATAACGAATTCCCCCTGTATGCCGGTTGAAGTGATGTAGCGTTTGAGAAGTGACGCAGGGATTTGTATGGTGAAACCGTCGGGAAGCTGTACCCTGACCTGACGGATCGTGCCGCGATAGTATTCCAGACATTTGTCCGACGAGATATCGAGATGGAACTTGTAGCTCTTCATGATCGGTCGACTCCGAAAATATGTTTTGATCATAAGATAAGAAAAGGGAGTGGTTGAAGCATATTGGAAATGATTCATGAATAGGGTAATGTTATGAAAATCCGGAGTGGCATCCGGAGTAATGAGTGAGACGTGATCCCAGAACAGCAAAGAAAAGTCGTGAGGAGATAGCTAATGAGTAAACCTGATAAAACGAAGCAATGCCTGAGGCAAAGAGTTCTTGTGATGGTTGTCCTGGCAACCGCCATGTTTTGCGCCAGTCCGTCGTTCGGACAGAGACTATCGTCTCCTGAATCGCTTGAAATCGGAGTGGACTCTGCCGCTGTTCAGGTTCTACGGGAAACAGGGACGCCGGGCGCCTCTCTTGCGGTTGTGAAACATGGTCGCATCGTGTACGCCCGGGCGTACGGTTACGCCAGGCTCGACCCGATGACTCCCGCAAAACCCTCCATGCGCTACGCGATCGGATCCATCAGCAAGCAGTTCACCGCGTCTTGCGTACTCCTTCTTCAACAGCAGGGTAAACTTTCGCTGAACGATCACATAGGAAGGTGGTTTCCCGAGCTAACGGAGGCGAACGAGGTGACTCTTCGAGAAGTTCTATCCCACACCTCAGGCTATCAGGACTTCTGGCCGCAGGATTATGTCCCACCGATGATGCTAAAACCGATAGAACCAATGGAAATATTGGACCGGTGGGCAAAGAAGCCTCTCGATTTCGCGCCGGGGACTCGTTGGCAATACAGCAATACAAACTACGTCCTTGCCGGTCAGATCGTGGAAAAGATTACGCACGAATCTTTTTACAAATTTCTTCATGATAACATTCTGAAGCCGCTTGATCTTTCGAGCGCGGTAAATTTTGACGTGGGAAAGATGACCGAGGCTGACGCAGCGGGTTACACCGAGTATGGGCTGGGACCTCTTAGACCGGCGCCGAGCGAAGGGTCCGGATGGATGGCGGGAGCCGGCGAGCTGGCGATGACAGCGAGTGATCTCGCGAGATGGGATATCTCGATAATTGATGAGAGTCTGCTGAAGCACGAGTCTTACAGACAGCTCGAGACCGAAATTCTCCTGAAGAATGGAGTTGGAACTCGCTACGGTTTGGGGGTGCAGGTTGGTTTGATGGATGGCCATCGGATGTTGTCTCATAGCGGCGAGGTGTCGGGGTTCACAGCTTTCAACGCCGTGTTTCCTGACGACAGCGCTGGCGTCGTTGTCCTTACAAATCAGGATGCTTCTTCGGCCGCTGGCTCGATCGGGATGAGGATAGCGAAGCTGCTTTTCAAAACGCAGGACGCCGAGACGGCCTCCAGAACCGAGCAAGCGCGACTCATTTTCGATGGTCTGCAAAAAGGGGAGATCGAACGCTCTCTCTTCACTTCAGACGCGAACGCGTATTTCAGCAAGGAGGCCTTGAAGGATTTTGAATCGGGACTGGCGCCGCTTGGCAAACCGAAGGAGTTTGTCCAGACAGGAGAGTCGAAACGCGGAGGCATGATCGAACGCTCTTTCCGTGTAGTATTTCCCGATCGTAAACTGAAAGTCTGGACTTACCAGATGCCTGACGGTAAACTTGAGCAGTACCAGGTCGCGCCAATCTACTCAAACTAGATCCGGGAAGGTCTACTAAAAACACATAGCGGCATTTTGACGAAGATACGCGATAAGCTATGGGGCAAGTTGTGAAATGCCATTCAGCGCATGCTAACCTTGCACCATCTCAAAGCTGATAGCAGACTCGGAACAGCTGTGAAACGAATTAAGATATACATGCGCTGAGAACAATACCTTTGGTAATGCGAATATTACGAATCGAATACTCGCTGGCGATTCTTTTCCCAAGAACTATGAATGCGATTGGTGTTAGAGCTCGGAATCCATCCGATTTGTTCGACATTGTTTATTAGATATCGAATGAATAGCTTTTACCCAGAATGAAACCAGAAGCACGATTGAATTGGGATGAATGTCCGGAAATTCCTGAAATTCACCTGGGTATCAGCAATCAGATGAAAATCATTGCCATATCTTCAAAAGCCGCTAGTCGCTGGTTTGCCGCTGTAAGTCAATCTTTTCTGAGGGCCGAATAGTAAATCTCCTTGTTACGTTGTTTCTATTTTAATATTTAAATGGCGAGTCAATTAAACGCGCGCAAACAAGGAGATTATGATTTTTTCCCGTTTGAGCAGGCGGATCGGACCAATCGCTTTACTCATCGGCTTGTTCTCGCTGCAAGCGAGGGCACAATCTAACCTGATACCCGTAAGAGGTCATGTCTATGATTACGCCACGGGGTCGCCGCTTTATGGGGTGAATGTTCTTATTGAAAAGTCATCGAACGGCACCGTAACGGATAGTCTCGGCAACTTCGTCGTTTATCTGAAACCGGGGATATACAAGGTTGGCTTTGACTACGTTGGGTACAAGGCGAAGTCGTTGGAAATCCACGTCGACCACGAAGTCAAACCATCTGTGTTTGATGTCCCTCTTGTGCAGAGCGCCTACAGAGCTAATGAAGTTATCGTGAAGGCTGATCGCTTCACAACATCGCCAAGCATTTACATGGTGAAGGAGAAAGACCTAAAGTACGTGCCGAATTTATTTTCGGATGTACTGAGGAGCGTGACTATACTTCCCGGTGTCAGCTCGAACAATGAATTGACGAGCACCTATAATGTCAACGGACAAAATTTCAACGACAATCTCATTTACCTAGACGGGTTCGAGATTTACCAGCCGTATCTCGCGCAGAAGGGGATACAAGAGAGCGAGTCGGTTATAAACGAGCATATGGTGAGGGACTTTAAATTCTATAACGCCGCTTTCCCGGTTCAATACGGCGATAAGATGTCTTCCGTTCTCGAAGTCAATTACAGAACCAATGAAGATTCTGCTCTCGGGGGGGAATTGAACGCGGGCCTACTGAATACCGGCATAACTCTCCATGACCGAATAGGAAGGCTAAACTGGATAGCTGGCTTTCGTTATGCGTACCCGACTTCGTTTACCGGAGTACTACAGACGAAGGGAAGTTATGTCCCCCGGTACAGCGATTTTCAAATCTTCGGGTCGTACACTCTACCGAGTAAAATTCGGATGGATCTTCTATTCATAACGGCAAAAAACAGTTTCAATCTCACCCCGCAGGACTGGACGGGCAATTACCAATATGGATCCTGGTACAACTTTCAGCAAATCTACCTCCAGTTCAACGGTGGGAATAACTACTCCTATAGCTCGAACCTTCTCGGCCTCAGATTGACATCTCCTCTCGGTTCGCATTCGAGTCTATCTACGTCGCTGGGCCTTTATTCGGACAGGGAAGCGTACAACGAGAATCTCACATCCAGCGTGTATTATGTTCCAGACGCGTACAATCCGCAGGTAATGAGTTTCCTCGAGTCGGGCTACAATTACGCGGACAATTCTCTTTTGATGAACCGAGTCGAGTTGAAGGCGGACTATGTTTCGAATTACGGAACTCACAAAACCATGGCCGGCATTTCCGTGAAGTCTTCAGGGATGAACAATACGCTTGATGAGCTGACTTCATACACCGGGTTGAGCGGTCCCCCTCAGTTGGCGGCGTCGAAACAGAATTTCGTTTTCAATTCCGTCTCTTCCTACTTGAGCGAGGAAGTCGAATTGACGCGCGACTTTACGGCGAATGTGGGAGTCAGGGCTCTGAAGGATTATTTCAACGATCAATTCCTCGTCTCACCCCGTGCGAGCGCGTTGTTTCAACCAAACGCGGAAAACTCGATAAGCGCCGGGTGGGGGTATTACTACCAGCCCCCTTCTTTCTACGAGACCAGAGACAAAAGTCCGGCTGTCGCGAGGAGTCTCAAGGCGCAAAGGGCCATCCACTACGTCCTGAGATATCAGAACACTCTCCGCGATAACACGAACCTGATGGCGGAGGTGTTTTACGAAAAACTAAGCAGCTTGATACCATACTCTCTCACAAATCAGTTACAGCTGACGTACGGCGATTCGAACAACTACGAAGGGTATGCCTATGGTTTGGACCTTGAGTACGAAGGAAAGCTCGCCGAGGGCTTGGACACTTACATCGGGTACGACTATCTGAACGCCCAGCAAAGAAATATCGCCCCGGGATCGGCGTATCAAAGGAGCCTTCTCGATCAGACCAATACGATACAAATATTCCTGCAGGACGCCATGAAGCAGTTGCGCAACTCGGAAGCACATGTGCGACTCCTTTTCGGTACCGGTTACCTGTACCATCCCATGACCGATGCGCCTGGAACTTCTCCAACGAATAACCCACAGATGGTGACCGATTACAGTCAGGTACAGGCCTATCCATGGTACTACAGGGTAGATATGGGATTGACGTATAAGTTCGCGCTTGCCAGGGGGACCAACCTTATACTGACCGCAGACGTGTTCAACGTGTTCGATAATCGTAACGTCGTCTCGTATTCATGGTACTTCATACCTCAGGAAAGTCCTCAGCCCGTTCCCATACCTGACCTCCTTTCGACGCGGTACTTCAATATTGGAGCGCGCGTCGATTTCTGACGACGGCATTTAAGAGGGGACTGCGTGTGGGCCGGACAGCCGCAATTCATTGCTCCCTTCGCCGCAACTTCTTGTGAAAGCGCCTCCCGCGTGATAGATTGTTGTCAACTTAATAATCAATCTGGAGTTGTCATGCGGAGCGTTATTGCGGTGTCTCTATTGAGTGTCTTCCTCGCGTCGTGCGCGAGTACACCGGAGTTGACAGGGAAAGCTGAGTCAAAGGAATGCATTGTGGGCTACCTGTTTCAGGGTGACAGCCTCGTCAATCCTGATTCACTCCACCTCGGAATGGTTACTGACCTGATGTACGCGTTCGCTAACATCAAGGGAGACACCATCACAGAAGGTTTCAAGAACGACGCCGAGAATTTCAGGATACTAGATGACGCCAGACGAAAGTACCCGAACCTCAAGATCCTCATTTCAGTCGGCGGCTGGGAGTGGTCCGGAGGGTTTTCAAATATGTGTCTGACGAGCGAAAGCAGGGGGAAGTTTATCGGAAGCGCCGTCAGGTTCATTCAGAAGTACAACCTGGATGGCATCGATATCGATTGGGAATATCCCGGTTTGCCCGGGGCGGGTAACGTCCATCGGCCAGAAGACAGGCGGAATTTCACGGACTTACTCGGAGAGTTGCGAATGGCGCTCGACTCGCTAGGTATGAAAAACGGCCGGCATTATCTCATTACTATTGCGGCGGGCGCGTTTGAAAATTACCTGAAACATACAGACCTGGCTGAGGATGTGCACTATCTGGATTTCATTAACCTCATGACCTATGAGATGAGTTCGCCTGCCGGCGACTCGCTCACCGGGCACAACGCGCCTCTCTTTGCTAACCCTCGCGACCCGCGTTCCAATTCCGACGATAAAGCTGTGGAGGAGTTCATCGCCGCCGGGGTTCCTCCTTCGAAGATCGTGCTCGGAGTCCCTTTCTATGGTCATGCCTGGCATGTCGACTCGACCGCATTCAACGGTTTGTACGAGCCCGGCGGGCCGACCCGAAACCCAATCAACGCGTCTTACAATAATCTGGTTAGCAATTACATAAACAAGAACGGCTATGTCCGCTACTGGGACTCGACTTCCTGCGTGCCGTACCTTTTTAACAAGAGCGACAGCATCTTCATTTCCTATGATGATCCGCAATCCCTTCGCGACAAATGTCTGTTTCTTCAGGCCCGCGGGCTCAGAGGGGTAATGTTCTGGTCTTTCAAGTCGGACTATAGATCGACTTTGCTGCGTGCACTCCATGATGAGCTGAAGTGAAAGCGTCCGCCTCCATTCAGGAATCGCGGGGGGTAGAAACAAAACAGTAGAAGGCACGGAGATATTTGTAATTGTAGAATGCCCAGAAAGTGATTCTGTGCTCGCCGCGTAAACCGCCTTTACCACAAGCTTGCTCAGGAAATGAGAAGTCGGCTGTCTCTTTCCATGTCGTTGACTTCTTAAGGCCGGACCGATTAATCATGTTAAAATTGCTAATGCCCGTCGTCTTAGCTAATTTTACACTACCGCGGCGGATGGGGCGTGCTGGCGCGAACGACGGAGTTTAAAGAAAATATGGATAAGAGCCGTATGAGAAAGAATTACCAGTCGCCCTGTGTGGGAACCACAGCGGGAGTTTTACTATCCATCCTTTTGTTATTCTCAGTGTCAGGAGCCAAGGCGGCCCCTAAAAGCGTCCTTGTTATGCCGTCCCTCTTCTCCGATAACATGGTACTCCAGCAAAAGTCCGTAGTACCCGTGTGGGGTAAAGGCGAGCCTGGTCAAAAGATATATGTAGCAGGGAGCTGGGGGGCGGAAGCCAAGACTGCGGTTCGCTTGGACAGCTCATGGGAGGTGCGCCTCCGGACTGTGAAAGCCGGCGGGCCCTATGTCCTGAACGTTACCGCAGGCGATTCCACGATAAGGTATACGAATGTGATGCTCGGCGAGGTTTGGGTTTGCTCGGGGCAGTCCAACATGCAGATGCCGCTGGCGGGTTGGCCCCCATTATTTCCCCTGAACAATGCCTCGGAAGAAATCAGGAAGGCTGAATACCCCGACATCAGACTTTTCACAGCTTCCCCGAAATACGCTGTCACTCCGCAATCCGATTGCTCAGGTTCCTGGACGGAATGTACTCCGAAAACCGCGGCTGAATTCAGCGCGGTCGGATATTTTTTCGGTAGAAAGCTCTACAGCGAGTTGCATGTCCCTATCGGACTGATATGGTCCGTGTGGGGAGGTACGGAAATACAACCGTGGATCGGCGCGAAGTACCTGTCGAGGATGGCGTCGTACAAAGACAAAGTTGAAACGATCGAGAACTCCAGCGGATTGATATCGGCGCGAATGAAATGGATATACTCTCATCCGGTAGTTGACGTGGCCTCGAAAGCTCCACAGGAGAGGTGGAAAGGGCTTGACTTCGACGACATCCGTTGTCCGGAGGTAAATTACAATGATTCGCTCTGGAGGAGCGTGAAGCTTCCGGATTACTGGATCTACAATTACGAAAATCGCGACGGCCGTTTCATCGGCGCCGTCTGGTTCAGGAAAAAGGTAAACATACCGAAGAGCTGGCTGGACTCAACACTCGTGTTGGATCTCGGGCCGATTGGCGGAATGGATGAGACATGGGTCAATGGAACAAAAGTCGGCGGGATACTTGAGCGGGGTTACGATGCGTCCCCAAGAGTTTACGATATCCCTGGAAGTGTCGTGGATGATACGATATTAACTGTCGCGATCAGGGTGCCTCTCATAAGTTCATGGGGAGGAATTTGGGGTAATAACGTGCCGATGGAGGTGCATCCTCAATTCGACTCCACACAAACCGTCTCTCTGTCTGGCGCATGGAAGTTCATGCCAGTCGCTCAGTATTTGCACGGGAAATATTATGTCTTCAGTCCCGACGGGGAGATATATTCCCGTCCGAAACTTCCTTTTGCATACAGCGAGAACACTCCCACGGTTCTCTACAATGGCATGATAGCGCCATTGATTCCATACCGCATCAGGGGAGTCATATGGTATCAGGGGGAGTCGAATACAAACGAACCTTACGATTACAAGAATTTGTTTCCTCTCATGATTAAAGATTGGAGAGCCGCATGGGGAGAAGGTGACTTCCCATTTTACTGGGTGCAGATAGCCCCTTATCACTATGGCAAAGAGGCTAACTCTGAGGTGATACGAAACGCGCAGCGCGAGACGCTTTCGTTGCCTCACACCGGGATGGCGGTGACGCTTGACATCGGCACTCCGGGACGAATTCATCCGCCCGATAAACAGGACGTGGGGTTGCGCTTGGCGCTCTGGGCGTTGGCGAAACAGTATGGAGAAAATGTAGTCTATTCCGGTCCACTTTACCGCTCGATGAAAGTCCGTGGAGACAAGGTGATGGTCTCTTTCAGTCATGCGAGCGGAGGACTTGTCTTCAAGCCACTCGATGGAGATTCTAACTTCATCATCGCGGGGAAAGATAGTGTTTTCGTCGTTGGTAAAGTGAAAGTCGAGGGGAGAACACTTGTAGTCTACAGTCCGCGTGTGAAGCATCCTATCGCGGTGAGGTACGCCTGGGGAAACGCTCAAGAGGCCACGCTATTCAACAAAGCGGGTCTCCCGGCTTCGACATTTAAAACAGACCATTGGCGTAGATAAAGTCATAATCGGGATGTTCTGAAGAACTGAATGCCCATTTGATGAACGCAAAATCTGCCCCAAAAGAACGGCCGGTAGCGGCTTTTCTCCTTTTCTCTTTCGCTTGAGCATAATGGCCTCCTCGATTAGTGATCTCTATGAAGTGCCGAGGCAAATACCGGCCAAAATGTAGGGAACTGACTCCTGTACTGCTACATCCTTGAAGGTCGAAAGACTTCATCACCTGCCGGTGGGTGTAGCGCGGCTTTCTATGCCTGGAGGAAAGAAGATGCTGTTGAGTCAAAAAAAGGTTGCTGATTCTTGATTTGGGGCTTGACAAGAAGTGTGTTGTATTTTATCTTTGTATACAAGGTATACATGGTATACGCATGGGCTGAAGGGTTGGATTAAGGATGCTCACTACTGTGGCGAATGTGGAAGTAAATCTTGGCGCGACTGAGGGAGAACCGGACGAAAACACAGGAGATATCCGGAAAAAATTTGTCGACTTATTTTGAAATGCTGCTGGCTGCGTATCTAGATCAAGATTCATAATAGATTCAATTGAAAAAGTAACAGGAGGGTAAAATGAAAAGAAGACTACTAGTCGTTATGTTTGCGGCGACAGCGTTTCTATTCTCTTCCCGGTTCTCATACGCCCAGGAACCGACACCTGTGGTCGGTGACTACGGATCCGTGGCCTCCGGGAATTGGAGTTCCTTGTCCACATGGAAGCAGTGGGATGGCACTGGCTGGAATACCACGCCGACAGGTGGTCCGGGCTCGAGTAAGCAGGTCTTCATTTTGACGGGCACGTCAGTGACGTACGACGTCTCTTCACAAAACTGTAAGAATCTTATCGTCGAGTCTGGAGCGACTTTCAAAACGGACAGCACACTTCCGTGCCCGCCGAGCTCGCTCATGCCGTTAAAAGTAAACGGTCCCATAGTTTGGGTTGACGGAAACTTGGGAAGTGGTCCGAAGGACGCATTAGTTTTGGAGACAAAATACGGTACTGGCGCGATTACGCTGGAGGGAAATGGGATTGTGAACCTGGCTCAGGTCAGACCCAACTCCGGTCAGAGTGGTACTTTGGAGTTTGTGTTTGCAATGAATGCTAATATCAACTACGCTGGAATTGACAGCACAGGGGGAGCGGGCATATACACGCAGAGGGGAAGCCAGACAAGCTCGACGATCACGATAAACGCGGGAGATACTGTGAACTTCGCGGCGAACAGTAACTTCATGATTAACGCAACCGCGGGTCTTAACGGTACGATGAACACTACTCTCAACGTCAACGGCGTTTTGAATGATTCCGGTACGGTTGTTCTCGCGGACAGCGAAGCGGCCACTGCAGCACTTAACATTGGCGGCACAGGCAAGCTGATAATCCGCGGAAGCAGTCTGGTGGACAGTCTAAATGGCGCGAACATCGCGACCATCACTGTAGATGGAGTTTACGAGCACGCGATGAATGGCGGGAAGCTTCCCACTGCCAAATGGAACACTGGATCGACCTGTCTGGTGACTGGCTCAACCACTCTGGGGCCGACGAATGCCAATCAGAATTTCTACAATCTAACCGTGGATTGTCCCTCTCTGATGTTGCCGTCTTATCCATGTCACTTCGACATGTCAAGCAACACCATAGCCGGAAATCTGAGATTCGTTGACACGGACAGCAGCTACTTTGCTCTCACAGGATACGAAGTGCAGGGTAGTCCGAAGACTATAACGGTCAATGGTAACTTCGAAATTGACAGTACGAACGCTTTGGTTGCAGTCGATGATTACGGCAGTACGCATCCGATCGAAACCGTGAAGCTCATCGTTCATGGGAACGTCTCGGTAAAGGGGTCGCTAGGTCTTACTGTAGGAAGCGCTCGTAATCTAATAGATTTGGTCATTCATGGTAACTTAAATCTTCAGAGCGGTGCCGCGTTTTATTCACATTCAAAGACACAGGATTCGTTGTTCTTCGCGGGAACGGGAGCCCAGACGTACACTGCAGGTGCCTTGTCGAACGGTAATTGGATAAACACTCTCGTTCAGAGCGGGAGCATTCTGGATATGGGCAGCAGCGCTTTTCAAGGAAGCAGCAGCTCGTTTACGGTGGAAGCGGGTGGAACTCTTAAGACGGCAGATACACTTGGCTTGGATGGAAATATAAGGGCTGGAGCCGGAAAGAGCCTAAGCAATGCGGCCTCTTTCGAGTACAATGGCGCCGCGCCTCAGGTCACAGGATCGCTTCTGCCGGATACCATATCGAGTTTGACGATCAATAATGCTTCGGGTGTTCTTCTCAGTCATTCTGTAGAGGCAACTGGCGCCCTTGCAATGACCAATGGAGTTCTGCTTCTTGACACGAACAGCGTCGTGGCGAAGTCCGTGACGGGCGGATCGTCAGCCAGCTACCTTTCCACCGATTCGGCGCTTGCCACGCTTACTATTCCGTCCGTGGGCCAAACTCAGGTAATATTCCCGATTGGCACTTCTTCCGGCTATGCGCCGGTTTGGGTTACAAGTCCCACTACTCCGGACGGCTTCACCGTCTCAGTGAAACCTGACACGAACCGGACTACTAATGGGTTGGGAAGAGTCAACGTAAAGTGGGACATTGTCAAATCTCATTATTCCGGCTCCACATTTGATCTTCAATTCGGATGGATGGCGTCGGAAGAAGATTCTGTCTTCGCTCACAACCGATCGAGCTACGCGACGATATATCTCGTGACCGACACGTCTGTCACAGAGCAAGGCACTGGCGCTTATGCCACGCAATTTACGAGCCAACCTTACACCGTGTCCCGCTCAGGAATCACAGCGGAAATCAATAGCGGTACAAGCTCCTACGGATCTACGTTTGTGGTTGGTCATTTCACTACTACCGCCATACAAGAACAGCAGGGTGTCCCTGCCGTATTCAAGTTGTCGCAAAACTATCCTAATCCATTCAATCCGACAACGCGAATAGAATTCTCTGTCGCGAAAAAAGGGCAGACATCGCTGATAGTTTATAACATACTTGGGCAGGAAGTTGTTACATTATTTTCGGCCGATGCGCAGCCGGGCAGGATGTACGGCGTTACATTCAACGGGGGCGAGTTCGCGTCGGGAGTCTACTTCAGCGTCCTCCAGAACAATGGGCAGCGTCAGATACAGAAGATGGTTTTGATGAAGTAGGTCGATTCCTCCTCACAGAGGGCGGGGAGCTCCTTGCCCGCCCTCTGCTTATAAGATCTCAAGTTTTATACGCACAATTGTCATTGATGGGAAAAAGAATCGTATGCGAAGAATGGCAGTACCCGGACAGGTCTTTGGATCATCGGTCATATTGTTCCGCTCAACAGTTCGTGGCGGATTCTTTGTCGAAGTCATCTGTTCATTCTTGTTCCTCGCCGGAAGCGCATTCGCGCAGTCTGCGTCGGTGTACGGAAGGATCACGGATGCTTCAGACGGCTCGGCGATATGGGGCGCGAACATACTCGTGAAGGGGACTTCGCAGGGAACTATCTCGAATGAAGACGGCAGGTATTCAATCTCTCAGTTGAAACCGGGCGAGATTGAACTGGTCTTCAGGTATATCGGCTACGAAAGCCGGAAGGTAAGCATCAACCTTTCTCCTGGTGAAAAACAGCTTATCGATGTGAAGCTGAGTCCGCAGGCTGTAAAGGGAAAAGAAGTTGTCGTCACCGCTCAGCTCAGGGGACAGAACGCTGCGATAAACCAGCAGGTCAACTCCAACACGATAGTGAACATCGTTTCGGCGGACAAGCTGCAATCCCTTCCAGACAACAACATCGCGGAATCTCTTGGGCGGCTCCCCGGTATTTCGGTAGTAATGGACCAGGGGGAGGGAAGCATGGTGAACATCCGGGGGTTGGCTCCGCAGTTCAACACCATTACAATTAATGGAGTCGCGATCCCGGCAACCAATGCGGATAACAGGTCAGTCGATCTGAGCATGGTGTCATCTGATATACTTGGAGGCGTTGAGGTGTTCAAGGTGCCCACGCCGAACCAGGACGGAAATGCGCTCGGTGGCACGGTCGATCTTATCACGAAACAAGCTCCCAATGGAGCGCATTTTGACATGCGACTCCAGGGAGGTTACGGCAATTTCAGGAAAGACTTCGGGCGCCGGAAGATCGACTTGAGTGGAAGCGACCGTTTCTTCAACAACAAGCTCGGCATCCTGGCGTCTTTGTCACTCGAACGAAGTTCCAGAGGTTCCAACCAGCTGAACGCGGACTACATCGGCGGGACCAGTTCCACGCCGAACATCGAAATTGCCGATCTCAACTTGACGTATTATCCGGAGAATCTCAACCGTTACAACGCCGGGCTGGACTTCGACTATAATCTCGATCACGGTTCGATCAAGTTCACAAACTTTTTCAGCGACGCGCAAAAGATCAAACTCGCGGAACGAAAGAGATACCGGGTGGATGCCTTCAGGGTCGAATATGATCTGAAGCATTCGAAAACCGTGACCAGCCTTTATAGCTCGAGCCTGGGCGGAAACTACAATTTCGGAATCGTCTCATTAGATGCGCTGGCGGCTTACGCGCTTACCCTGCAGAGCACTCCGTGGTCGAAGTACGCAAGATTCGAGGAGGTGGGCGCTTTCAAGAATGGACTCGTCGTCACACAGGGGCCTCAGGTCATTCCGCAATACGCTGATAACAATATCAGTCAGACTTTCTTTCAATACGGCACTTTCACAAGCGGGCAGATTAACGAGCACAATTCGACCGGCAAGCTGGACGCGAAAATGCCGTTCGACCTTGGCGCAAACGTTTCCGGGTTCCTTCAGGGCGGAGTCAAGTATACCGGCAAGGTGCGAACTAACAACGCGACCGCGACTCAAACGGCGTTTGGCGTTATCGACACGATTGGGCAAATCAACCCCGGGATGTGGACAATGTACGGAGACCATATTCAGATGTCGAATTTCATTGAGCCCGGAATTTCTATACAGAATTTCCTGAACGGCAGCTACGAGTTCGGTCCGGTTTTAAACCCGACTTCACTCGATAATTTTTATAATCAGTATCAATCGTGGTACACTCTCAATCGCTTCAACGAGCTCAATAATTACACGGCCGCCGAAAACACCTACGCAGGATATGTCATGGCGAAGGTAAACATCATGAAGAATCTCATGATACTTCCCGGATTCAGATATGAACTCTCCGACAACAAGTACACCGGATATTTTGGGAGACTGACGGGAGATCTTGGTCAGATGGGAGCTATAACCGATACAGTCGGTCATCAGGTATACGGCGACTTCCTTCCGATGGTCAATCTGAGGTATCAGATCATCGGCAACCTCGACGTAAGGCTCGCATACACACACACGCTGTCGAGACCGGACTACTTCAATCTGGTTCCCTACCAGGACATCGATCAAACCAACCTTATAATCGATGAGGGAAATCCAAACCTCAAACACATGACAGCTCATAATTATGACGCGCAAATATCTTGGTTCAATAATTACGGACTCTTTACGCTCGGCGGTTTCTACAAGGACCTATATAATATCGATTACCTATCGACATTCAGAGTGTTCCAGGGTCAGTTCGCGGGCTACACCGTAACGCAACCCGTTAACAGCCCGAATGGAAACGTGTATGGAATTGAGTTTGACGCGCAGAGTAATTTCGTTTTCTTACCGAGCCCATTTAACGGAATCATAGTTGACGTGAATTTTACGCGTCTCCATTCAGAGACATATTACCCATACTTTGAGATAGGGCCGAGAAGTCCGAATCCTCCGTATACCCCGCTGATAATAAACACTTTTAGAAGGGGGAGGCTGCCAGGGCAGGCCGACTGGACTTATAATGTGACTCTCGGTTATGAAAAAGAGGGATTCTCAGGAAGGATATCTGTCTTTTATCAGGGAAGCATGCTGCAGACGGTCGGCGCGATTAGCGCCCTCGACGGTTATTCTTCTCCTTTCACGACGATGGACTTGTCGGCATCGCAGAGAGTTTGGAAAAACATTAGCATCTATGTGAACGCCACGAACATTTTAAACAGGACCGAAGGCTCATACATGGGAGCGACCGTGTTTCCGACCAGCGAACAGTTCTACGGCTGGACACTGGATATCGGCTTCAGGTATAGAATCTGAGAATGAACTAAAGACCCGAACTCGGACTTCAGTTATTGGAGGTTTAGACATGAAAATGAAGAGAGCATTAATGTATCTGTCAATCGCGCTGGCAATTCCTCTCTCTGCAGGCTACGGTCAGAGAATTGTTCAGGTGCCCGCTGGATTCGGCACGATCCAATCGGTAATTCTTGGCGATACGACGAGCACTGGCGCACGGGTAGATACCAACACCGTTTACGTTCTCCATACGGACAGCCTTTATATACTCGACGGAAGTTTCGAGCCAACATTCCAGGTCATAATGGAGTCAGACGGTAAGCCTGGGGCTATGCCGCACATTATACTCGGGGTACCGTCTGGCGGCACTGTCCCAGATCAGGCGATCAGGCCCCACGCTAATTTCTACGCGAAGGGGATCTGGTTTTCGGCAGAGGCCGAGCTGAACTCCGGCGAAGGTACGAGAGTCTTCAGGTTTCAGGAGAATGGGATAAAGATCAGTCTCGACAGCTGCATAATTAGCGATGCAAGCCAGGCTGGGTTCCGGCTCGACACCGAGAATGATGTGTTAGTCGTTAAGAAATGCATTATAAGAGACATTGGCGTCGTCAATGGGACGGGCAACGGTCGCGCGTTCGACACTCGTGGCAATCACGTCGATTCATTGATCGTTACAAACTGTACAATCTATAATCTCGCCAGCAGGGTTGTGAGACAGGGAGGTGGAAGCATCGATTATGTCTATTTTGACCACAATACCGTAGACAACCTTGGCCAGGGAGGTTTCGATCTTACGCAGATCGGTTATCTTTATTTCGCAAGCAACATCATAAGGAATCCAGAATTTCTCGGCAACACAGACTCAACTTCAAGTATCATCCAGTATTCGATGGAGGACAGCGCCTCCACCCCTCCGATCTTTCGGAACAACAACATCTTCACGGATACCGCGCTCGTGAACGCGTTCCCGAAGACATCGACGCTGACGATTTACCTTCCACTGAATTTCGACTCGACCTCATCGTACTATATAAGAGCATCTGGCGACTCCGCGACAAACATCGATGAGCTTGTGAACTTCACAAAGGGGCCGAAGTCTCCGGTGGACGTCATGCTGAACTATTATTCGTCCAGCTCTTCCACGCCTCTTCCGCTGGACACCGTGGATGAAGCCAATTTCGATTTCAGCTATTCGCATGGCTACAAGTCGTACAGCGCTGCACTTGAGGGAAAACCGCTCGGTTCACTTGTCTGGTTTGGGCTGCCTACCGCAATTCAATCTAACCGACTGCAGCAGCCTGTCGGTTACGAGTTATCGCAGAACTATCCGAACCCCTTTAATCCAACTACGAGAATTGAATATTCGGTTCCTAAGAGCGGCTATGTATCCTTCAAAGTATATAATGTTCTGGGAGAACTTGTGGCGTCACTGGCTTCGGGATATCTCACGGCAGGCGTTCACGAGGCTGTATTCGACGGGCGTAACTTGGCCAGCGGTGTCTATTTTTACATGCTGCGAGCCGGTGATTATTCCGTCGCCAGGAAGATGGTACTCCTAAAATAGTATTATCATTAGTTGTTATTATAATGAAGATGTAAGTGAGATGTGTCCAGTCGCTGTTCAATTTGAAGGTGAATATGAAGAAGAACATTAACCTTTCCGATCCCAGTCCGCTTTATTCGCAGGTCGAAAAGGGGATACAACGGAAAATAAAAGAAGGGACTCTCAAACCGGGAGAGTGTATCGGGTCTTACAGCGAGCTGAGCAAGGAGTATTCAGTAAGCACTATAACGGTGAGGAAGGCGGTTGCAAACCTGATAAACAGAGGGATTGTCTTCACCAGGGCCGGTAAAGGAATGTACGTCGCGGAACCCGGAAAGGAGAGACTCGATCTCTCTAAACACAAGTCTATCGGTCTTGTTCTTCAGGACCTCGGGCACCCGTACTTCTCTCTCGTAGTGCAGGGCATAGAAGAAAGAGCTTATGAGCTCGGATACAACGTGCTAATTTCCAATTCTTCGAACAAGATCGAGAAAGAGGAGAGTCAAATAGAGCATTTTAGAAATATTGGCGTCGACGGGATGGTCATTGCTTCTCTCTCTTTGCAGTACAAGGCTACCGATCAGATTCGGAAGCTCCATGAAGAAGGATTCCCGTACGTGATGGTGTCCTACATACATGATCCTGAATACTGGTACGCTGGTACGAATCAGGAGCTAGGAGGCTATCTCGCGGCCCGGCATCTCATTAAGACGGGTTACAAAACTATCGGGTACCTTCATGCCGGACGGGATAACTTGCTAAGCGAGATCAGAAAGAACGGCTACTACAGAGCTTTGACAGAATTCGAAATTCCCTACGATTCCAAATTTGTTTTCTACCTCGATGAAGGAAATCCTACCGCGATATCGGACAGGTATGCTCTTGGATACTCGTTCGGAAAGAGATGGAAAAGCACAGAGCATAAGCCGGCCGCCCTTTTTGTCTACAGCGATCTGGTTGCGCTCGGTCTTGAAAAGGCTCTTATTGAGGAAGGAGTATCCGTCCCCGACGATGTCGCGATAGTCGGGTTTGATGATATTGTTATGGCATCCTACGCGAATATTCCGCTTACGACGATCCGCCAGCCGGCGCAAAAGATAGGCCGGATCTCCGTGGACGTGATCCAAAAAAGGCTCGACGGAACGGACGTAGGAAACCGAAGCATTCTTAATCCTACCCTCGTTGTAAGAGAATCGTGCGGTGCCTCGAAGAAAAATCCTACGCTCGTCAAACAGACCCTGGGGGATTGATTACGCGGCGAAATAAAATGTATGCTATTTGTCCAAGGGGGAAAGATGCTGTATCCAGTTTCCAATCTGTTCAGAGATGTCATGGAAGTCGGCCCATTCTGGAAATTTATTACCGACAAGCATGATGAGGGAGAACAAAAAAAATGGACGGGAGGGTTTGAGAGTGATGTCGAAATAGCGGTACCGGGAAGCTGGAACGAGCAGCTCGAAGAAATAGGTCTCCTCCATTACGTCGGCGCTGCGTGGTATTCCAAAATGGTTTTTCTCCCACATTCCTTTGCGGGGAAGCGTGTCTGGCTCAGGATTGGCTCGGCGGATTTTTCTTGTAAGGTCTGGGTGAATGGAACTCTTGCAGGTGAGGGCGAATTTGGATTCTTGCCGAACGATTTTGAGATTACTTCGCTTGCCAGGCCTGGCGAGAAGATGCTGGTCGTCGTGAGGGTAAGCAACGAATTGTCCGACGATTCCATACCTCAGGGGATAACCGCGTCCGATTACACTGCCGAAAATAGAATTCGCGAAGAAACTAATCCGCCTGCCCGGTTTGACTTCTCCCCGTTCGGAGGCATCCATCGGCCCGTCGTTATCTACTCTACTCCCGCCACTTTTGCGAACAATATCCGCGTGAATACATCGCTGTTCGATGGCTCCACGGGAAAGATCAAGGTTTTCGTTGAGATAGAGGGAAATGATTCTGTGGAAATGGTCGCCCGGCTGGACGACAACAAAGGGAGGGCAATACCTTTTTCCATAACACGTTTAAGTGCCGGTTCTCTGGAACTAACCGTCCCGAATTGCCGGTTTTGGTCGGACAAAGATCCGTACCTTTACGACCTAACCGTCAGCCTAATCAGAAATGGCGCGAGTGTGGACGAATATGCCCTGCAGGTTGGCGTGAGGGAGGTCAGAATCGAGGGGAACAGTCTTCTGTTGAATGGACACGAAATCTTTCTCAGGGGGTTTGGGAAACACGAGGATTTTGCTGTCGTCGGGAGGGGGCTCGTCCCTCCACTTGTCGTAAAAGATTTCCAAATGATGAAATGGATCAACTCGAATTCGTTCCGAACTTCCCATTACCCCTACTCGGAAGAAGTGCTGTTATACGCGGACCGAGCTGGAATACTCGTGATTTCCGAGGCGCCCGCTGTGAGTCTCGATCTCGGCCGGGCTGGCAATTCCATGAAGGAAAATCACAAAAAGTTCATCAGGAGGATGATAGAAAGAGATTATAACCATCCGAGCGTTATCGTCTGGTCTCTGGGAAACGAGCCGAACATTATCGGTTCGGAAGGGTACTATGATGGAACGGGAAAGAATTATTGGAAGGAGGTTTTCGAAACCGCCAGAGAGCTCGACAGCACTCGACCTGTAACCGTACCGAACTGCTCAAGAGCGGGAATCGACGACCCGGTTTTCGAGTTCTCGGATATACTCTCGATAAACAGGTATTACGGTTGGTATGAGTATCCCGGAAATCTCGATCTCGCGATAGAAAAGCTTGCGGATGAGATGAGCGCGATACACAAGAGATATAACAAGCCGGTGCTTGTGACTGAATTCGGAGCTGACAGCCTTGTTGGCTCGCATTCAATGTCCTGCCAAATGTTCACGGAGGAATATCAGGCGGAACTCATCGAACGATATGTAAGGCATGTGGAATCCACCACGTATGCCATAGGCGAGATGGTATGGAACTTCGCTGATTTCAGGACCCCGCAGCATTTCAGAAGAGTTGTACTGAATCTGAAGGGGGTTTTTACTAGGTCGCGCGAGCCCAAGCTCGCGGCGTTCAGATTGAAGGAGCTTTGGGGACGAAAGAAGAACGGCGACATAAAATAACGGCCGGTTGGTCGGCAAGACAAGGATAAACTAACATGTTTCTCGGACTGGCGTACGAAGACTGGATGGTCGTGTTCGGTTATGTCGTCATGATTGTTATCCTTGGGTGGTGGTTCAAGCGGAAAGTGAAGACAGGCGGCGACTACTTCATGGCCGGGCGAAAAGGGAACAAGATCATGATGATCGCCAATGCGCTCGGTGCCGGAACACATACGGATCAGGCCATTGTCGTGGCAGGCGCGACGTACAAGATTGGCCTCGCGGGAATATGGTATCAGTGGGTTTATCTTTTCGTGACTCCTTTCTTCTGGCTCCTCACCCCGATTTACAGGAGGATGAGGTACGTGACCACGGCAGATTTTTACGAGGAACGTTACGGGGCGAAACTTGCCGTGGCTTATGTAGGAATGGGGATGCTTTATTTCGCAATGGACCTAGGACTTATCCTTAAAGGCACAGGAACAGCTATCGAGGCGATCAGCAACGGACAAATGCCGGCCGCCGCGATTATTATTTTCATCGCGTTCTTCTTTCTCGCCTACAGCGTTCTTGGCGGACTGGTTTCGGCGCTGTTCATGAATTTACTTCAGGGGATCTTCATACTGATCTTGTCTTTCCTGCTGATACCCTTCGCGATAGAAGCCGGTGGCGGGTTGTCGGCAATCAAGGCCAAACTCCCGTCATATATGTTCAGCTTCGTTGCGCCGCACGAGGTTACGCTGTTCTTCATAATCATGATAGTCATAAACGGCCTCATAGGCATAGTAACTCAACCGCACAGCATGGTGATCTCCAGCTCCGGGAAAACTGAAAAGAGCTGCCGTATGGGATGGACTTATGGGACTTTCACGAAACGTATCGCGACTCTGGGCTGGGCATTTGTAGGGGTCTTTGCCGCGGCTCTGTTTCCGGGACTATCTGAGGCTCACAGGGAACTGGCATTCGGAGTCGCAGTAAAAAATTTGCTCCCGACAGGGTTGGTCGGCTTGATGGTTGCCGCTATGACCGCGGCAGTCTTGCCGGTGTGCCATAATTATATGGTATCTGGTTCCGCGCTGTTCACACGCAACGTTTACAAGAGATTTATCAAGCCGGAATTATCGAATGATAAGGAACTCCACGTGGCGAGGATAGCCTCCGTTTTCATAGTGCTCGCAGGTGTGGTTATCGCTCTTACGATCCCGACAGTAGTAAAGGGATTGATACTCCAGATGTTCCTGACATCATATTTCGGCATTTCGTTCTATCTCGGGATAATGTGGAGAAGAGCGAACCGTGGCGGCGTTTGGGCGAGCGTCGCAGTAGCGTTCCTAACCAATTTATTGGTTGGGCCGTATCTTCCCTTCGGCTTGAATCTCGGGGTCCCTTATCAGATCGCCTTCTTCCTTCCGGCAGGTTTTCTGGCGATGATTGTCTTCAGCAGAGTTACAAGGCCTGAACCAAAGGAGAAGCTGGACGCAATAGATGCCTTGCTGCACACCCCAGTCGGAGAGGAGTTCAGGCTCCGCGAGAAGGGGATAGAAGTAATGTATGAAGGCTCTTCCAAAGCTGAAGAGGAGATCACGGATGTGTCGCTCGAAGAGCGCGGGCATTCATTGTTGCTCGTCGACCTTCTTTCGTTAAGGAAGAAGTTCTCGTTCAAGAAATACAGAGTAGACCTCGAAGGGTTTGGTGTGGCGCTCCTGTTCGTACTGGCAATCTTTGCCGTCGGACTTCTCACGGCCGCCATCGCTTGACGCGAAGGTGCTCTACCATCGACCTGCTTTAGAATTAACTTGGAGATTCCAATGAAGACGTTTGCTAGCGTTATGATTATTGTTCTAATGGCCACTTCGGGGCACACGGCCATCGCCGGAAGCGGAGAAGGCACGAAAGAAAAGGTCATGGAACAGATAGAGAAGCTCGCGGACTATTGCTCCACGACACTTCTCGATAATAAGGGAGAATCGAAGTGCGATTACAATATCACGCTCGGCAAATGGTTACCTTATGAGCCCGCCTGGCATACCGGTCAGATAATCAACGCGCTAGTCAAAACTTATAAACTGACTGGCGACGAAAAATATCTAGCATACGCAAAGAAAGCTGCCGACTGGTGGTGCGGCCTGAAAATCACAAACAATCCAAAACTTGACGGCCTTGTCATGGGGGTGCACGGCGATTATGTCGGAGACTACATCGTATTCTCGACGATCTCAGACGGTACCCCGGGGCTCTTTAGACTGTACAGAGCAACAAAAATTGGAAAGTACGCGGAAGTCCCAACCGACGCCGGCAGGTGGCTACTTGAGCACATGTATGTCCCCGAGGAGGGGGTATTCTACGATGCCATTAACGCGAAGACGGGGGAGGTGATGAAACAACACAGTCCATTCTGGCCGAATAAAAAGCATCAGACACTCTTTGACGTAGCGCGGCCTAACAACGAAGGCTCACTTTTCCTCGATATGTACAAATACACCGGCAACGAGAAATACAAAGAAGTCTTTCTGTCGATATGCAACAGCCTTGTAGAGAAGCAAGGCCCTCAAGGACTTTGGATGAGATTCACGCCGAACAATCTCGCTGACAGCACGTTCCATCCGCGTTTCAACCTGTGGTACGCGGAGTCGCTGCTAAACGGTTACGACATCACGCATGACAGAAAATACCTTGAAGCCGCGGTAAAGACCCTGAAGACCTATCAGGACGCACAGCAGAAAGACGGAACAATCTATTACAAGAACTATCTCAACGGGATGTTCGACAATAACTCTGTAGCGGGCTCGGCCGTTGCTTTCGCCGGAATTCTCTGGATAAGGCTGGTCAAATACGGAGTTGGTTCTCAATTCAAACACAGCATCGAGCTCTCATACAAGTGGATCTCAAAGAATCACTTCGCGTATGATCACCCCGACGCCAATCTGGCTGGCGCGGTGATGGATATTACCCAAAAAGACAAAGATGGTAAATTCATGATAACTGAAAGAGATCTCGGGTCAACCTTCGGTCTGAGATTCCTGATCGATTACTACAAATACAAGTATGAACGTTAAGCACTCCGATGATGGAAATAAATAAACTGCGTGCTTTGGTCTTTCAAATCGGAGAAGTATTGGAATGAAATATCTCGCCTTTCTATTGATCTTGTCGATTCCCGTTGTCCTGTTTGGTCGCACCGGGGGGTGTTTTAGCGTCACCGAGTTTGGGGCGGCCGGCGATGGAGTCACGATGAATACCGTGTCGATTCAGTCGGCAATTGACGAATGTTCAAAGAGCGGTGGAACTGTCTATTTCCCGGCCGGCAAGTATCTGACAGGATCTTTATACTTGAGAAGTGACGTCACGATTTATCTTGAGAACGGCGCGACGATTTTTGGAAGCGGTAAGCTTACCGACTACAAGGCGCATTTCCCCCGCGTGAAGTCGCTGAACGACGCTTTTCTTAAATACAGCTTGTTCTATGCGGAAGGGGAGAAGAACATTTCAATCGAGGGGCACGGCGTGATCGACGGACAGGGGCAACTCTTCAAAGTCACGACCAGGAAGAAACCTGAAAGATACATGAACAGGCCGTTCATAATACGGTTTGTTCGTTGCAGCAATGTCAGAGTAGAAGGGGTCTCTCTGAGAAATTCAGCGATGTGGATGCAGCAGTATCTCGCCTGCGATGGGCTTACGGTGAGGGATATAGATGTGTTCAACCATGTAAACCAAAACAATGACATGATCGACATAGATGGCTGCAGGAACGTGGTCGTCGAAGGCTGCAGGGGTGATACAGACGACGATGGAATCGTTCTCAAAAGCACGTCGAAATATCCGGATGAGAACATCTCGATAACGAATTGTATTGTAAGTAGCCATTGCAATGCCATCAAGCTCGGAACGGAATCCGTCGCGGGATTCAAGAACATTTGCATCTCTAACATCGTCATAAAACCTTCGATCGTGAAGCAAGTTATCTTCGGCTACCCGGAGGGGACAAGCGGAATCACGCTCGCCGAGGTGGACGGTGGCACTCTTGAAAACGTCAACATATCCGGCATCGTGATGGATGGGCCCCGCGTCCCTATCTTCCTAAGGCTTGGAGACATGCACAGGCAATACGACACAACGGAGTCGCAGCCGGAGGTGGGCAATTTCAATAACGTGAGCATTTCGAACCTGGTGGCTTTAAACGTGGGGTCCGTGGGATGCTCGATAACAGGACTTCCCGGACATCCAATCGAAGGCATATCGCTAAGCAATATACGAATATCATTCGCGGGTGGAATTGAGAATGGAATCGCGAGCGAGTCGCCGCGAGAGCTCAGCGCACACTATCCGGAAAGCACGATGTGGGGCACTCTTCCCGCTTATGGTTTCTTTCTGTGGCACGCGCGAGACATCACCTTGAACAATATCGAGCTGAATTTCATGCACAAGGACTCACGTCCTGCCGTGTATGCTGACGATGTAGCGGGACTGACGGTTCTTGGACTGAAGGCTGATGTGTCCGCAAATGCTGACGGCTTCATGTCTCTCGGGAATGTCCGTAACGCGCTGATACACGGCTGCCAACCTCTGGAAGAGACAACGAACTTCATTCGCTTCACAGGCAAGGTAAGTGGCGTCGATTTGATAGGGAATGACTTGCGGCTGATCACGAATGTGTATGCTCCCGATACGATTGAAGGCGTGCGGACCGAAGCCAACCTGGTGGGAAGATAAAGGTCTCGATATGCGGAATACCAAGAGCCTCCTTGAGCGCTGCGGCCGCACGATACATTTATCCTTGGCGGCCACCGTGCTCCTATTTTTGACAGGCTTAAATGAGCCACGAGCCGCAGTCGGCATCGCCCCGCTAAGTCTGAATGTAACCCAATTTGGCGCGGTCGGAAATGGAAGGACCCTTTGCACTTCCGCGATGCAGGCGGCGATTGATTCATGTTCAAAATCGGGTGGAGGAACTGTAGTTGTTCCACCCGGAACTTACGTCACAGGATCATTAGCGCTCGGGAAGGGCGTCAAACTATACCTTGAAAAGGGTGCGATCCTTCTTGGAAGTAGTAATATGTCCGATTGGTCTTTGGGAGTCCTGATACTTGCTCAGGATGCGGACAGCGTCGGAGTGAACGGAGACGGTATCATCGACGGGAACGGTAGGACTTTCTGGGACCACGGCAGCCGCCCCTTCGTCAGGCCAAACGGTCTCTTAAGATTCGAGAAATGTACCGGCGTCTCGATCCGCGAGATTCATCTGATCAATTCCCCGAAGTTCACGGTCTATCTTGATGGTTGCTCACATGTTCAAATCGAGGGGATTCAGATTAAGAATTCGCTCGACTCGCCGAACACCGACGGTGTCGATGTCGCAAACAGCTCCAATGTCCTCATCACTGGATGTTACATGGAAACAGGGGACGACGCCGTGTGTCTGAAATCCAGCAGACGTGGATCGGTTGTCGCCCATGTCGTGGTCAGAAATTGTCGTCTCGTTACCGACGATACGGCGCTAAAGCTTGGCACCGGCTCCAAAGGAACGATCTCCGACTGTACCTTCACCGATATTGAAATTCCTGAAGCCACAAACGGCATAGGCCTGTTCATGAAAGATGGCGGGGCGTTCGAGAGAATAGAATTTTCAGACATTAGCATGATGTCCACTGCCAGGCCCCTGAAGCAATATTTCCCGCGAAACGGTGGAGCTGCGTATTGGCTTGAGGTCCTGAAAAAGAGAGAAGACTTTCCGATCTTTGTCGATAGCGAGTCAAGAAGCCCTAACTCTTCGGTCGGCACAATTCGAAACATCGCCTTTCGAAATCTTGAAATCCGAACGTCAGATGGTAATTGCCTCCTTGAAGGAAGGAAAGAGCGGTCCCTCGTCGGAATAACCATGAGCGACATACGAATGATCGTCGAGAGGGAGAAGAGTTACGTCGGAAGAACCAAACCGCGCGGAACTCGGACCCTCCGGGAGAAGTCTTCAAATGATTACGCTTCTGTTCCCTCATATTTCACTTTCGCTTACGTCGAGGGCCTAAGACTTAGGAACCTAGTGGTAGAAGTCTCGCGTGAGGCCGGTTCTTTTCCAATGTACGGTGTCTGGGGCAACTCTGTTAATGGGGCTTCCGTTGATTCCGTGAAGATAATAAGTCGACATGAAGTGAAAGGCCGTCCAGTCATTAAGTTCACCAGAAGCAAGAATGTCGCAATCGACGGACGCGCGCTGTGATGCCCGATGTAGTCGGGTCGTAGCATTTCAAGCCTTTGCGTTCGTAAAGATTCTTGACGGACTTACTCTCCCTTCTTGCTAATTGATCCATCTCCCTCTATCGTCCTTCGTGCTTCGCGTGGGAAAACGCGCTATGACCGGTACGATTTAAACCGGATAAGGCGTCGACTCACCGTTTTCGACTCGACGGAAAGGGAGCTGGCAAATCGATTTCTGTCGACGAATGATTATCGCTGAAAGCAAACATACGGGGATCTATGTCAAACTCACTGGCATTTTGCCTTGGAGGTCCGCACCCGCATTTGATTTCCTTCTAAATTTGTCGATCGGATTCATCACGTTTGGACACCTTTGTTATTCCGGCGGAAAACGCCTTCGCTCAGGAGAATTGGCCGACGCCTTACGTGGTACTGTACGATTGCAATACATCGGCAGCTTTCACAAGTACGGTCCGCGAAAACGACCTGTTCGCCTCCGCGTCGAAATTTATCCTTAGCGATATCCTAGCAGATTCCACAAGCCGGGGGGCTTATTCTCGGTGGGGTTCGCCGACACGGGCTCGGTGGACATGTCATTTCTCAACAGATCGTTACCTCTTCCCGATACAGGCAAGCCGTCCGGTCAGAACTATCATTTTATCGTGTCGAGCAAGATCGCTGGCTATGCGCTTCCGGTATCGGTGCTCGACCGCGCTACCTATACTCATGTCGTTGACGGCAACGCCGCGTGCGTTTCCATTACATCCGGCAACATCGCCACGGTATGTCTCGCGGCAGTAGGCAAGATTCTCCCGCTGCCGGAAAAGATACGCGACTACTGGAAATCGCTGAAGGCCGCGAATACATCACTTGTCATCAACCCGCAGATCGATGTTGTCCCCGCATCGCTCAAGCTGAGTCCATGCGGATCGACGACCATCACCATTACCGTGACCGACTGCGACTGTCTGCCACTCGGTGGAAGGGCGCTCGCGATGGAGGCCACGGCCGGAACGCCTGCAACTTCAATTGCGATCACGGACGATCACAGGAAGGCGACCCTGACCTTCACGGCAGACGAGTCGAAAAGGCATGAAGTTGTCACGGCCTGGCTGCATGACGCCGTAACTGTCGAGTACGACACGTCGACGTACAGCGGTCAGTCTACGCTGGTCATCGGCGAAGAGGCGGCTGCGGACTTATGGGTGCTCGACTTCGACATGCGAAAATCGAGGAGAGGTTACAATGATGAGATTGACGGCAACTCGGACGGGACGGAGTGGACTCAGAAGAACACTTTCTGGACACAGCACGCGCGTGGCAAGATCTTCGCCACGCCGAACGGTGACGACAACAGGGAGTTCAATGTCATCGATACGACGAGGAGCGTGTCCGGACTGTATCAATGGCGCCAGTTTGCGAAGCGCACATACACCGACCTGACGCCGGGCGCTTGTCCTGTCACAACGTTCTAGATGAGCGGCACGACGCAGAACTTTGTGGCCGTGTCCGATGAGGAAACTAAAGGCGAATCGAGCTTCGAGTATACTGTCGATCATTCGACAGATTTGTTCGACGCGGAGGTGCCGTTCACTCAAGCTTCAAACTATGCGTACGTTTGGCCGATGACCGGCCATAGGGTCAATGATGATGGTGTCTCGGAGTCTTCGAGCCAGTCGATGCGCATGAAGTGGATAAGCACATTCGGGGAAGTGGGGGCGTCGGCGCTTTTCCAGACGCCAGGCTTTTCGATAGTTCCGCTCTACTCGGACATTACGCTGCTAGGCTATTCGATTTATATTAGCCACTCATCGTCTGGATATCTCTCCGACCTGACATGCTATTATTCGCGAGACGAGTGCGTTGCCACATTGAAGCCGTTTTCCGCAGTGACGGCGGTGAAGGAGAATCCTCTGCCGCTGAAGTTTTTACGCGGGTAGAACTATTCGAATCCGTTTGATCCGGTGACATCGATTAGTTATCAGATGTCGGCGGCCGGCAGGGTGACTTTGAAAGTTCATGATATTCTTGGGAGGGACGTAGCGACGCTGGTAAACGAAGTTCAGAATCCCGGGAAGTATGAAGTGGATTTTGAAGGGAGCAGGCTGCCAAGCGGCGTTTACTTCTATCGGCTGACGGCAGGGAGGTTTACCGAAGTGAAGAAGCTGATGCTTATCAAGTAGAGGATCTGACGCCTTCTTTTCTTGGCCCCCCTCAGGTGCACTGTCACCATTCGACTCCGTCCAGATTTCATCGGGACTCGTCGAGGGTGACGTGTGCTTTTTTTACCTGACCGTTAGTGTACCCCTCAATCTAATGTCCTTGGACGAAGCGCCGATCATAATGTGAAATTCGCCCGGCTCAACGACCCGTTTTAGGTGTCCGTTGATCATTGACAGCAAGTCTGGTGTAATCTTGAACTCGACCTCTTTTGTTTCGCCTGCTTTGATGTGAATACGCTTGAAGCCTTTTAGGGCAATGACGGGGACGGCTACTGAAGTGTATAACTCATGTATATAAAGCTGAGGCACTTCATCGCCGTCGACCTTACCGGCGTTGGTAATCTTGAAACGGGCGACTACATCTTGATTAGCCTTAATCACTTTCTTGCTAAGAGTAAGGTCGCTATAAACGAACTTCGTGTAGCTCAGCCCGTAGCCGAACGGGAATAACGGCTCACCGGTAAGGTTCACGTAACTGTTTCCTCTGCCGGTAGGCAAATGGTCGTAGTAAAGGGGGAGCTGCCCCTCGAATGCCGGGAACGTGATCGGGAGTCTCCCTGCAGGATTGTAATCGCCGAACAAAACGTTCGCGACCGCTGCTCCGCCAAGCTCTCCGGGATACCATACATCGATTATTCCCGGAACTTTGTCAATCCAATGTTCCATGGTGATGGCGCTTCCGCCGACGAGGATAACCACCGTAGGCACCCCGGTCGCCGCGACTGCTTTTATCTCCTCTTCCTGGTGGCCCGGAAGACTCAATTTGGCTCTGTCGCGGAATTCTCCTTCCTCTATTCCTACAGTTACTATGGCGGCATCGCTCTTCCTGGCAAGGGCGACTGCCTGGTCTATCATTTGGCGCCAGTCGTCCTTAACGCCCGCGTTCCAGATGAGCTCGCAGCGCACATCTCCATCCGTCGTGTAGAACTGGATCCTTATGTCGTACTCTTTTCCATTTTGGAACTCATACTCGACAGTCGACCTGCCGAATGATTTTTGAATCCAGTCGTTAATGACCAGGCTGTCGTTTATAAAAAGCCGATAGCCGTCATTTCCTTCGATTCCAATCTTGACTTTCCCGTTCTCAGGTCCGATGATTTTTCCATTCCACTCCACTGAATACCAATCGCGATCGAGTTTTGCTTCGTTCGGCGAAAACAGCGTCCATCTGAAATCCACAGACTTGTCTACTTGTGTGAATGCTGGCTCTCCAAGAAATTGCGGATTGCTAAAATATTTGCCGAGCAACCCTTTTTCAATTTTCCCCTTATAAATGCACGATAGATTTTCACTTGGGACGGGAACATACTTGACACTTTCACGGCCGCAACCGGGAGCATAATTCACGTCGGCTTTGGTTTCGTCCTTTATCCCGTCAAGTAAATTGACAACGTTCCCTGGCGGCCGGCTGTAACCGCCAAGCCTTCCTTCCACAGCATCCGGCCCGATAACCGCAATGGTCTTCAAATTCTTACTCAATGGAAGAATGTTATTTTGATTCTTAAGGAGTACTATCGATTCTTCGGCAGCCTTTTCTGCCAATTGACGGTGCGCGGGACTATCGTTCAGCTCCGCCGCTCTCTCAGGGGTCACATAAGGATGATCGAACAGGCCCAGCTCGAATTTCGCCGTCAAGACCCTTCTGACCGCGTTATTCAGCACTGATTCTTTGATCAATCCATCCTTGACAGCTTTATAGAACATCGGGAACTGGGAATACGAAGTTTGAAGCAATACGTCCAGTCCTGCGTTCAAAGCCTTCTCGGTGGCGACGGCATAATTGGGCGCGGTGAAATGCAAGTCGGTGGCGCCGGGGACCGCTCCGGCGTCGGATACGACATAGCCTTTAAATCCCCAGTCTTTTCTCAACACCGTGGTTAGAAGCCAGCTGTTCGCGGAACAAGGGATGCCGTCAAAGGAATTATAAGACGCCATTATGGAATTAGCGTGGCCCTCTTGAATCGATGCTTTAAATGCGGGAAAGTAAATCTCATCCATCAGCCTCTTGCTAAAGTTTATCGGGTAACTGTCTCTCCCACCCGCGCCGAAATTTGCGACGAAATGTTTCGGGGTGGCAACGACACCAAGCTTCTCAAACTGGGATACGAACGCGACCGCCATTTGGGATGTCAGGAAGGGATCCTCTCCGTATGTCTCTTCGGTTCTGCCCCATCTTACGTCACGGGCAATATTGATCACGGGAGAGAAAACCTGCCTGATGCCTCTCGACCTGGTCTCTGAAGCGATCGCGTGTGCGACCTGTTTCATCAGTGGGACGTCGAATGTCGCGGCGAGTCCGATTGCTTCGGGGAAGGCGGTTGCACCGGGCCTTATCAATCCATGGAGCGCTTCGTCAAAAGGAATGATGGGGATCCCCAGCCGCGTGTCGTCGATGAAATATTTTTGAACGGCATTTATTTCTTCCGCCTCCGATTCCGCGGTCCCGGAATTGCTGTAGTTGAACATTTGTCCGGCGGCATTGTCTGACTTTGCCTGCGTACCGAACTGCAAGCCGAACACTCCCTCCTTGTATTTATTCAGTCCTCCATTAAGGTCGGCGGGGATCATGAAGAGCTGCCAGAATTTCTCCTTCAGAGTCATTCGGGAGAGTAGATCGTCGACTCTTTTGTCTATCGGCAGCTTGGGGTTTTTATAGAGTGGGGTCTGACAAAACGCGGCTGTTGCAAGGAATCCGAGGAGTAAAGGGAGTACAATTCTTTTCATGATGTCAAACGCCTCTTTCTCAGGTTGCTTAAGTGTGAGTCTCTCTAATTACTTTTAGTCCGGCGAGTCGCCTCGTAGCCTCCGCCTGGTTGGTAGATTTGAAGAGGTCCACGGAGCAAAGTTAGGGAAACATTGCGCGCATATTCGTTACCGATTACCTTCCGACAAGTGGATGGAAGTACCGACTTTGAATTGTTACAGGATCAAGTCGTGCTACTGCGTAAGTTAGCGATCCGACCGGGTATTGACAACCCGCCATTTTAATAAAGGCACGCCATAGAGAAGTATATACTCTCGCCCGCCAAAATGGATGAAAGGGGCTTCGGGTTCGGCCCTGGGAGGCAAAAATCGGTTCAAATAATGGCCGCTTTGAAGGAGCGTGCGCCAAAATTCTCTAAATGGGCTTGAAGGCTCATTGTGAGGAGCTTCACTAATACTGAATCATGTGTTGTATAGATTTGCCGTTGTGATTGGAACATGTAGAAATAGTCCGTCATTGACAAAATTGTTGTGGGCGTCCGAGTCGCGCATTTTGGGAATTAACGGAGGGCTACGAACCCAACAAAATGGACGCATTGTCATGAGCGAAAAAGAAAAATTTCAAATCGAGGCGCTGAAGATTATCATCAGCTATCATAGCGGTCACTTGCTGAAGGCTGAAGAAATGTCGGAGGTCGTAAAACAAATGGTGGCTGACGCTGAAGCGGCAATGGAAGTGCGAATCATGAAAGAGGATGATTGCTTCGATGGATGGCTTGACCGGCAGGCTTCTGACAGATCAATGTAGTGAATAATATGTGAGTTCGTTCTGTCGAACTTAAAATCCGGAATAACTTGGAGGAATGTATGTCAGGGAGAGCGTACAATCTGAAGGCGGAAATTTTAACGGTGGACGCCGAAAAGATCAAGGTTGCATTGACTGATTTCCTGGGGGCGAAGGCGATCATTGAGACCGCATGGGGATTCGTCGTAAGGGCTACTCTGGAGGGGGAGAATGCCGCTGATCTAAACAGCAGATTTCTATCAGCCCTTCGGCGAATATCCAAGGTGACATCCTTGCGGTCAGAATGGTCGAATAATGGTGTGACCGAGAGCTTCTTCGACTATGTGCCGAGAGGTAAGAGGCCTTGATACCAGAGTCAACTGTCCCACTCGGCTGATTCCCACCGAAGCATCCTAAGCGTATTAGGGTAGGAGGGATTTCTTAATATTCCTCCGCAATTGGCCGATCATAACGTGTGGCAAAGAGTCATCGACTTCAGCGGAACGACATTCGATCCATGACCGTCGTTATTGAATTCTGAATGGGGAAACACATGGACAAAATTGACTGGGTAGTCTGAAATGTTTCTGGTCGGATAGGATGCGAATTAACATTCCGCGAAAATGGAGTCTTCGAAATCGATAATTGAAGCGCCGCTCTCTGAGTGCCTCGGCCACAAGGGAAACCGCGCTGAAAACCTGAACCGTCGCAAGAGCGGTAGATCGACTGACTCCATGTTGCTGCGTCTTGATGGTTGGTAAATCCCCTTCGTCCTGAGCAAGCGCTTTGTAAGTTTCAACGGATGGTTTTCAAAGGTAGCAGTGGTTATTACGAACTTACCCACCCTAATAGGTACAACATAATCATAGCCGCTGTTATTGTGGGAGCAAATAGCTTGGATTAGATTGGCCAACGTAATCAACGGGCGTGCGTTGGCGATATGGATATAGGAGTTTAACATGGTCGTCGAAATGTCAAGGGAGCCGTAGGTTGTGCGTCGCCGTATCTCTACGAATGTGCCCCCTCATTCGATATTAATCCACTATGAATAGCCTTTTATACCAAAGGTACAGCAGTGCCGCGTGAAGCATTAGAAATTCCGTTGAACAAAGGAATTCTAACGCTATTGGCGCCGTCTGGCAATATGGGGAATTCGGAGGAGACAGCGATTAAATATCTTTTTAATGGGCAAGCTGCCATGGCGGATCAGATACATTCGGAATATCTACAAGCGAAAGGAGGTGAAAAGGAATGAAGTTCATGAATCTTGAACTGGAGAAACTCGAGCAACGTATTGCTCCTGGTATGGTGTACTGCTGCTGTGACTGCGGCGGAACAAACCAAGGGACAGCGGGGCACAGCAAGGCATCAAAGGCCAGCAAAGCCAGCAAGGCCAGTAAGGCCAGCAAGGCGAGCCACGCTTCGAATGGCTGTGGTACAAGCACGCACGGCTCAAAAGGCGGGTGACCTTGTGATCTAGAGAGCCATAGAGGCCGGGCGCCATAGCCTTGTTTTTGGTACCCGGCTTTAGATTCCAATGTCGCCAGACTTATACAGAGCCGAAGAGTTATAAGAGTCTTTTGCCGATATTCCGCGGTCATCATCGTCATTCAGAAGTGTAAGCAGGTTTCTATTGAGATTGAAATATGTCAAGCAGTCTACCCAAAATCAGGACCGATTTAATATTCACCGAACGGGTAACTTCCGACGGCGTGTCCTTTGTAATCAAGGATCCCCTAAATGACCATTACTTCCATTTCGGCGAAGCGGAGCGTTTCATCTTGCAGCAGCTCGATGGAGAGACAAACCTAGATGTGGTACGCGCCAGAGCGGAGAAAAAGTTTGATTCCGCGCTTCCATATGAGACATTAAAAGCGTTCCTCGGAAATTGCAAAACATCTGGTCTGCTCGATACGGGCGAACAGAAAACAAAAAAATCAAAACGACGGTTAGACGGTAACTTACTCTACCTTAGGTTCAAACTCTATGACCCTGATGATTTGCTGACCCGGTTGGTGCCCAGGATCGGGTTCTTCTTTACTTCATATTTTATGTTCCTGTCGTTTGCCTCTATCGCAATCGCTACCTGTGTGTTGATTACGAACTGGAGCGTGTTTGTGCATGCTCTGTTGGAGCTACGATACGGGGCGATTCCAGTCCTGCTCGCCGTATCCTTCTTCGTAGTATCTCTACACGAGCTAGCCCATGGGTTAACCTGTAAGCGTTTTGGTGGGAGTGTTCATGAGATCGGCTTCATGCTGATATACGCGCAGCCCTGCCTCTACTGCAACGTCAGCGATGCGTGGCTGTTCCCCGAAAAGAAGAAGCGGCTTTGGGTCGGCTTCGCAGGTCCTTATTTTGAACTGTTCATCTGGTCGGTCGCCACACTCGCCTGGCAAGTTACCGTCTTCACATCATGGATCAACTACGTATCGCTAATAATTATGGCAAGCTCAGGTCTTAAGACCCTCGTCAACTTCAACCCCTTCATCAAATACGATGGCTACTACCTCCTTAGCGATTTCCTGGAGATTCCAAATTTGAGAAGAAGAGCCTTTCGTTATGTGGGTATGCAGCTGGAGAGACTGGTTGGGAGGAAGCCGCCGCTCACGAAAGAGCTTACCAAGCGAGAGCGACTCATATATCTTGTTTACGGCACAATCTCATTCGCCGCTTCTTTTGCCCTCATTCTCGTCCTTATAGGATCAATTGGTGGATACATAGCCAAAGGCACCAGCGGGCTGGTCGGGGCTCTCTTCGCCGTGGCTATATCAGCATCATGGGTTCAAAGAAGAATGAACAGACTTTTCGGAATCGAGCATATGTTCAAAAAGAAACCGAAAGAAACTGCCGTCGAGGCTGTCGTGGGACAGTCGCCGCAATCCAGACCTACTTCGGTCGAGTCGACAGGGAATCAACCTGGATCAGAAAATAATCGGACTGAATCGATCCCAGTGCCAACGGGTGACACCGTGTCGGCGAACAAGACGCAGTCTGGTCGGAACAATGGGAACAATAAAGTGCCTGGTCATGACGGCGGATCGGATCAACTCAAGAAGAAGGTCCTATGGAAGAAACGATGCGTGTATGTCGCGGTCCTTGGCGCGTTAGGTGTATACCTGTTCTTCGGAAAGGCTCAGAAAAGCGTGACAGGCCCGTTCGATATAATTCCTACACAGAATGCCAGCGTTCGCACGACAATTGCGGGGATCGTAAAAGAAGTCGACGTGCATGAAGGGCAATTCGTGCAGGTGGGAGATACGATTGCGAAGCTATCGGATGAGACAAATTCGACGGACCTGAAAAGGATCGAGTATCAGATTTCGCAGAACAAGGCCAAGCTCCTTCTCTTGAAGAGCGGACCTACTCTGCAGCAGATCAAGCTAGCGCAGACAGATGTTGATAAGGCGCAGGTGCAGGTACACTACTCGGGGCTCAAAGCGGAAATGTCCAGGAAACTGTATGAAAAAAACATCATTTCTAAAGGGGAGATTGACGACGCGGAAGGAGCTTACGCGCTGGCCCAGCGCGATCTCGAGTCCTCGAAGGCAAAGCTGGCGGTTCTCCTGCAAGGACCACGTCCGCAGGAGATAGAGGCAAGTCAGGCCGAGATCGCCAGTCTTGAAGCCCAACAAGAATTCCTTTCGACACAGATAAAGGAAGCGTCTGTGGTGACTCCGGCAAGCGGCATCATCGCAACGCCGGAGATACAGCTGAGAGAAATGGCGGGGCAAGCGGTCACTAAGGGGGCGCTGATCGTTAAAGTTTTCGACTTTAGAAAGGTTATTGTGGAAATAGTAGTGTCTGAGGATGACATCGGCGAAGTAAGAGTGGGCCAGAAGGTAGTTCTAAAGGCTCGGGCTTATCCCAATAAGACCTTCAGCGGCGTCGTCGAGGCGATAGCAATTGCTGCGGAGGGTATAGAATCGTCTACGAGTGCTGGCCAGCCCGCCAGATCGTCGAAGGCGGCGAACACTTTCATTGTGGCAACAGAGATCGAGAATAGCTCCTTGCTCTTGAAGGCTGGGATGGGCGGCGAAGCGAGAATCTTATGCAGAAGAGCCAGGGTACTGAATGTGTTGATAGATCCGCTAGTCCATACTTTGAAGACTCAATTCTGGACATTGTTCTAAGGAGACAAAACATGCCTACACTATTCGACGTTTGTGATTCAGAAACAAATGTGATGTCGGAAAATGGCTCCCGGGGACATTCGCCGTTTACCGAGGCGAGATCAACTAGAAGCTCTCCTCAGGGATTCACCGACAAATGCCTTTACTTGACCGGACGCCCTACGCTGCGAGACTTTCTTCACTATGTCAAGAGCCACTCCGCAAATCCGGAAGACGAGGGCCTATTGACCGACCAATGGAGGTCGGCCCGCGAAATTGTCCTTACCCTTGAGAAGACGGAAGCGGGACTCGCGGACAATCCGAATATTGTTCGGATTGAATTGAAATCGGAATACGAAGAACTTCTTACCAATTTTGTAAAAGACCCGCTAGTGCAGCATGGGTTCAATACCGTACCGACAGAAATCGCGTTTGTTGAACTGGACTCGATGGTTGTTTACCAGAAGCATATCGATCTTAGTTACGTTGAACAACTCGAAAGAAAATTAGGGGAGTCGCCGAGTTGGGAAAAAGTTTTCCTGACCTGCTTCCCCCTTGAGCATCCTGTACCGCCTGTCACATGGTCACGCGTCCATGGTGGGAGCTATGTATTTGTGTCGCCATCGAATGATATCCGCTTTTTAGGCGCGATGCAGCTGCAACCTGGAAACATAAAGGACATTCCACCGCCAGGGAATATGGTAGGAGTAGTTGGGATAGCCGTCGGATTCGGATCGAATTTCCTTAACGCGATTCAGGTTGAGAACCGGCTTATACTCAACAACGGCAGCCACCGTGCTTACGCGCTCCGCAAACTTGGAATTGCCCGCGTCCCTTGCATTGTGCAGCATGTCCACTCGCGCGATGAATTGGATGCCGTTGCGGACTCGGAGGTCATGCGCGATCCGGAGTATTTGTTGCACAATCCGCGGCCTTCAATGCTAAGGGACTATTTCAATCCTGAACTATACAAAGTCATGCAGGTCAAGAGGCGGCTGTATCAAGTAACGGTGAAGTTTGACGTCGAACAGAATTACATGCCGGCGCTTTGAGCTGGTCGAGAGGGAGAATATGAAACCATTACGAGAGGTCGGCTTGATTTGGAGCTAATGGACGGTGCCGGCAAGCGCGCAACCGCTCTCTTCGCCACCTGATTTACCTAAGGTCGTTCGTCGCGGCCCTTCTTAGAAGACATTCGAAGGCTTAAAATACACCATGTACACAATTGAAACTCCGCGCCGATTTTCAGAATCCATATTCTGGCGATTGATGGTCGACTACTACCGCCGGCAAGGCATCAAAGCCTGGAGCAACGGCGAGGTGCCGTTCCGCATCTCAAGTAATCCTTACATTGCAAACGCATACGCGGAGATAATCACCGGATATCTGCGAGATGTATCTAATGTCGATGATTCCGTCCGCTCCGTGACCATCATCGAGCTCGGTGCTGGCTCCGGACAGTTCGGCTATTTGTTGGCGCGAGCTCTTGTTGAGAGGACAATTGCAAACGCCGCGTATAAGGGCCCTTCCTTCAAGTATCTCATGACGGATGTCGCGGACAGCAACGTGTCCGAGTGGGCGAAGAATCCGCGGCTGAGATTTTTGGTGGAACAGGGTATAATGGAGTTTGCCGTTTTGGATGTTGCCGATCCTTATTCGGCTATGATCGCTGTCTCACGAAGGTCGCTAGAACAGTTCAACTCTGGAAATCCGGTAGTAGTGATTGCCAATTACGTCCTTGACGTGCTGGTCCATGATGCTTTCTCTGTACGAGATGGCAAACTGAATGAGGTACGGATCGGCGTAGAAATCGGAAAGAAGATGCCGGAGATTATTGGAAGCAAAGAAGTGTTCGAGTCTTTAGCATTCAACAGGACAGCAACTCCGGTAAAGTTCCCTTATTACAATGAGCCAGATCTAGATTCCGTTCTGAAAAGCTATTCGACTACTCTTAGGTCTGCTACTTTCCTTTTTCCTGTTTCAGCCCTTCGATTCATGGAGAAGGTGGGCCAAATGAGCGGTGGACGTATGCTGATGATTGTCAGCGACAAGGCATATATCAGGACAGATCAGTTGGAAGGACAAAACGGCTTGAACTTGGCCGTGACAGGTTCCTTCTCGGCGATCATCAATCTCGACGCCGTGGCTAGATGGATTGGGGAACACGGAGGGGTTGTCAAAGTCCCCGACTCTGCCAGCTCGCATTTCGACACTTACGCATTTCTTCTTAGGCATACAGGGGATTTTGTGAATCTTTCGGACGCTTTCTCGCGAGCTGTTGACGACCTTGGCCCCGCGTCATACTGGGCCGTTGCGGAAAACGTGATGCATCATACCGGGGGATTCACGCTAAGGGCACTCCTCGGGTTCTTGAAATTATCGTGTTACGATCCTTACTTGGTGATGGCGATGAAGGAAAGTCTCCTCCAGGCTGCCAATGAGGCAGACGTCGAAGGGGGAGAACGACTTTATTCTGCGTTGTCGAAAGTGTGGGGGAATTATTATCCCATGGGCGGCAACCGCGCGCGGCGAGATGTCGCGTTTCTCCTGGGGAGACTCTTCCGGCGTCTCAGAAAACCCGAAAGATCTCTCGAATGTTTTCGTGCCTCCATGGAGGAATTCGGAGCACATTGCTCAGTCCTGCGCAATATCGGTATCTGCTATGAAGAACTCGGAGAAAAGGAAGAGGCACTCTCTTATTACAGAGAAGCGTCACGGCTTCGTCCTGATCTGCCTGCGGAAGAGGGGATTACCAGATTGAGTCAAGTCGACGAAATAGTTGCGAGTCGATGAACTTGCTTCCGTTTCTGTAATCACTTTAAAGAAGCCCGAGTTAGATCTTGTGTCTGATATGTCTGATGGGTATGAATGCCGAGGATATTCTTCTATCCGCTCGTGTCTCCGTCCTCGCGATCCGGCGGCGATGTCTACCCACTCGATGCTAAGACAGCCGGGTCCCTCCATCGAAGTGTCACAGTCTGCTGCGTCATCAAATTCAACGCGTTGCTTTCGTGTCGTTAGAATCATTAGTGCCGATCAGCATACCGTTGCTGAGTAGTGATCTGCGTCCGCGGCGGTGACTAGTGCCGGAGATTGCCGTTGTGGGTAACCCGCGTTAGGATGCCCGTGATAGTCACGGTGCCTATCTGGCAGGGATGCAATCGCCGGGCTGCAGCGAGTTAGAATTTTACCAGCCGGTAGGTTGCATTGAATCTAACAAGTCATTATTTTCCTGCGTCAGTGGGAAGAAGTCTCTGAGCCATATCCTGTCTACTCTCTCTTGAGGCGTATTGCAGGGACGCACGTCGTTTTGCGAAAGACAAGGAGGCGAAGCTTGAAAAAGGCCCTAATTTCGATCGCAGTGGCGGTTTTTGTCCCTATTTGTGCCAGGGGAGATGCCGCATCCGAAGATGCCAAGACATCAAAACCAAAAAATGATTCCATGAATGTCTGGATCCCGACCATGGTTACTGCTTTGAATGTGAGCCAAATTGCGTTCAGCAATTGGACCCAAGGCGGGTCGAATGCTCTCGCTTGGACTGCGACGGCCAATATCGGGTACAACTACAGGAGCTTAACGTGGGGCTTACAGAATCATCTTCGTGCCTCATACGGAAGAAACAAAATCGGAAGTCAGAGTTCCATTGTCACCGACAATAGTTTTCTCCTCGACAACGTCCTGACTTATAGTCTTGGCTGGGCGACTAATCCGTTTTTTAGCAATACTATTATCACAACCATAGCCGAAGGCTATTCTTACGCTTCCAGCGTACCAATTCCTATCGCGAACTTTTTCGACCCCGGCTACGTGACTCAAAGCCTGGGTTTCGGTTATTCGAAGACTGATAATTTCTCCACACGGCTTGGGTTGGCTGTACAGGAAGTGTTCACGAACAGGTACCGCCAGTATACTGACAATCCAGGCACGACAAACAAGGTGGAGGCTTTCAAATTCGAAACCGGGCTCGAATCTGTCACGCGCGGTCAACTCCAGATTGCAGACAACTTACTTCTGACAACGGGCCTCCGACTGTTCACCAGATTCAAAGATCTCAGTGTATGGGACGTAAGGTGGGAAAACCTTGTAGTGGCCAAAGTGAATTCCTTCATTAATGTAAATCTTGTTTATGACGTCGTGTATCAGAAGGATCAATCGCTTACAACGCAAATGAAAGAGGGTCTGCAGGTCGGCGTGACATACACGCTATTCTAGCCTGTACTCTTCTTGATTAATGTAATTGTATGAAGCTAAGAGGGGCACGTATGAAAATTGTAGATGAATTCAAAGAATTTGCGATGAGAGGGAGTCTCGTAGACATGGCTGTGGGCATAGTTATCGGTGCCGCGTTTGGATCGCTAGTCAGATCGCTGGTTGACAATGTTATTATGCCGCCATTTGGAAGAATACTCGGTGGAATGGATTTCAGTGAACTGTTTATCAATCTCTCGCCCGGCTCTTATGGCTCGTTGGCGGCCGCGAAAGCTGCTGGAGCAGCGACAATCAACTACGGTCTTTTTCTCAATAGCGTCATTTCTTTTCTTATCATTTCATGGGCGCTTTTTATTGTTGTGAAATTCATGAACAAGTTCAAGCGTGAAAAGCCTGCGCCAGAACCAGATACAAAAATATGCCCGCAATGTCAGTCCTCTATCAAGTTGAAAGCGGTTCGTTGTCCCTATTGCACATCTGCCCTGTAACAGTATTGGGATAAGGGCGAAGAGTAGACCGATTCGCATGCTTGTTAGACCGAGCCTGAACCTTCGGCGTTGACTCTAGAATTACCTGCCTTGGAACGCCGTTCAGTTTAGCTACATCATTGTCGCACGAAATGCTTTGAATTCTCGATTTAGAGGTGCCTTGAGTGTCAAGTTGAGACCCTCACAACGAGCAACGCGCGTTGTGCCGGAATTCATTCAGAATGAATCTGGCACCCCGTGATGTTTACAGCTTGTAGCAAACGTTGCTATGGCGCCGTGTGAAAGTGTAGGTTATCTTTTTTCAATTCGCCCCAAGATATTTGAATTGGATGTGAACAAGCTACACCGACAGATGTCAGGAGTTTTGTGTGCGCAACTGCTCTATAGAATAAGAACTTTCCCTCCGACGCGTGAACGCGCGCCGAGATTAATATGCTTGAAGTCCTACCATCCACTTGCGCTTGTATGTTCGTTCGTATTCGTTGTGAAAGACTTTTGGAAAACTGATAGCAAGGCACCGAAGGAGGATTTGGCAATGGCGAAAGTGATTATTGTGAATGCGTTTCCGGTCCTGCGTAAGGGCGTAAAAGATATCCTGTCAGAGAATGAGAATGTGTCTGTTGTCCTTGAATCTGTCGAGGAATCTGAGGTCAGACGCACCATCTTGAAAGAGAAGGTCGATCTTGTGGTGATGGACCTTGAAATACCGGGGAACGACGGGCTGGGAATGTTGAGAATGATCAAGACTACTGATCCGGCAGTTCCAGTCCTTGTGTTGACAGCGCTCCCTGAGGAACTTTATGGGGTGGCTGCATTCAAGCACGGCGCAGACGCTTATCTCTCGAATGAATCTGGCACAGAGGAACTCATCCTTGCTGTCCAAAAGCTGATGGGTGGCAGGAGATACATCACTCCACATTTGGCGGAGCGGCTCGCTGAATTTGTCGAGAACGGAGGACAAAACCTGCCGCATGAACGACTCACGAAAAGAGAGTTCCAAGTAATGCTAATGCTCGGAAGGGGAATGAGCATCAACGACATATCCGAGGAATTGTGTCTGAGCTATTGGACCGTAGCAACCTACAAGCGGCGGACACTTACCAAGATGGGCCTTGATTCAGTTGCTCAACTGATGCGGTATGTCTTAACGGAAGGAATGATGAAGTAACAACAGTTACTACAAACTAGTCCCACCAAATAGCCTCACAAGAATCACAGCCGCAGTTATTGTGGTAGCTAACAGCAGCGATTAGATTAGCCAGCGTAGTTGACGGGCGTGCGTTGGCGTTAGGGAGCTTGAAGCCTAAGTTGGTCCTCGAAGTCTTGAGGGACCGGAAATCACACGTCGGAAGATACTGCCGCCGTTGAATTTCCGAACCTGATACCAATCCACTGCACTAAGGTCATTGTGGAGACGCTGTAACTGCGTTGCGTCAAGTAATAATTATTGCTTCATCCAGGGAGGTTGTATGGTATCGAATGACCATACTTGGAACAGTAGCGGAACGAGCGACAAAAGTGTGAGTCGCCGCAGGGTCGTCTCTCGCCAGGAGAACTTTGAAGATTGGTCCTTCCAGAATATTCTTCGCAAACTTTACGCTCATAAACTGGCTGCGTCGCTCGCATTCTCCATCGTTGTCCTAGCATCTGCCGCGTATACTCTGAACCAGGAACCGATGTATGAAGCATCAGTAGAGATTTTGATTACGAAGAGCAGATCGGGATCGCAAGGGGGGATGGATGGGCTGAATGATTACATGCAGCCGAGTGGTTCAGACGAACGGAGAATTTCTGACGAATTGGCGATCATGCGGACTGACAATTTGAGGAACCGTATGGTCCAGTTTCTTTTCGACAATCCTATTTTGAAATCAGAGACAGGAAGTGACACGCTGAATATACTTCTCCCCTCCAAGGCGGACAGAGCGGAAGGCATTGGACCATTCGCGACAAAAGGTGAGGTGGCGGGGCGATTATCCAGTGCCGTCAAATTTACCAACCAGCCGAATTCAGATATTATCGACATCTCTGTGCGGAGCCGATCTTCAGAAGAGGCGGCCATGATAGCAAACGCTTACGCGCGAGAGTACTACAATCTGAATGTCAGTTCCAGCCGAGCTATCGCGAGGAACGTTGGAAGCTTTCTTAGAAACCAGCTCTATGGCGCTCAGACATCCTTAACAGCGGCTGAGGATAGCCTTAGAGCCTATATGCAGTCTCAGCGAATCGTTTCGCTGGATCAGGAGTCGAACGTGCTTATCAGCGCTATGAGCACGATGGAAGCTCAGAGGGACGACGTTGTCGTAGAAGTGAAGACTCACGAGAACCTTCTAGAAGTGTATCGTAGTCAGCTGAAGAGCGTCGAACGCTCCTTTTCGTCGCACGTTTCCGACGCACTCGATCCCTACATCGCTCTACTGCAGCAGCAGATCGCGCAACTACAAGTGAATAGAGATGTGGCCATCGCCCAAAATCCAGCGGCAGCAAATCGCAGCATTTACGATCAGGCTGTGGCGCAGGCCGATTCCCAGATAGCAAGTCTGCAAAGGAAGCTGAAAGAAAAGACCACCGAATTTATAAACTCGAGGGTCATAGGGACCACTCCCTCGCAACAGGGGCAGAATGGCCGCAGCGCTGGCAGCTCCGACCCGACGGGATACTACACGGATCTTAGGTTGAAAGTCCTGCAGACGGAGATAGATCTGAGTTCTGAGCGGGCCCAGCAGGAAGCACTAGACAGAATACTTTCCCAATATGACAGAAAATTTTCAAGAATTCCTAGCCAGTACATAAGACTTGCTCAGCTCGAGCGGACGCAACAAAGCCGTTCGAAATTATTTCTGATGATTCAGGATAATTTTCAGCAGGCACAGATTGCCGAACAGTCGCAGTTCGGTAACGTACAGATCATCGATCCCGCGTCGCCTCCCGGTTGGCCGGTGAGCCCACGAGTTCAAGTTAATATTACTGTTGCTGTCCTTTTGGGTCTCGGACTTGCCATAGTTGTGGCGTTCGTTTTGGATCGCCTCGATGGCTCCGTCAAAGCGCCCGAAGACCTGGAGAAAAAGGGGTTCAAGATCCTCTCTGTGATTCCGATGATCCCGCAGGCGAATGTGACCAGTGGCAAATCGGAAATCGAAAGGTCAGTGCTCGTTACCGGTCGGAAGGTACCCCTCAGGCTTGTGACTATCCATTCTCCGCTCGATTCCACTTCTGAGACTTATCGCTCTTTACGGACAGTGATTCAGTATTCCAGGAGCGTCGGGAAGGTAAGATCGCTGCTTGTGGTCAGCGCGCTCCCGCAAGAGGGAAAATCTACCACTGTCGTGAATCTGTCCGTCGCTTTTGCTCACGCGGGAATGAAAACGTTGATGCTCGACGCCGACCTGCGAGGTCCTATACTCCATAAGTTGTGGAACGTTCAAGAGAGGCCGGGGCTGATCGATTTCCTGAGAGATAAGGCACCACTTGATGCGGTAATCAAAGGAACGAGCGTTGAAAATCTCTTTGTCCTTCCCGCAGGCTCGATCTCCTCGAACCCGTCTGAAATTCTTGGGTCCGACGCAATGAAGTCTTCGATGGAGATACTAAAGCAGAATTTTGACATGGTGATGATTGATTCGCCTCCCGTTCTTGCCGTAACGGACGCTGCGGTACTGTCCCAGCTCGCTGATGCGGTACTGTTCGTAACCTCGGCGAAGAGTACGAAGCTCGATTTGGTCGATAAAGGTTCTGAAGCCCTCAGGCAGGTCGACGCAAACGTGATTGGCTACGTGCTCAACGAGTTCGACTACAGGAAGGCTTACGGCACATACTACAACCATCGATACTACTCTCAATATCACAAAAGAAAAGAGCCAGGTAAGGGGAATGTATGATTGTCCTTGAAGTACCGGCGTGTCTCGCTCGCTTTAGCGCCGAAGGATTCTTTGGCGTTGGTTAGCTATAGAAGGTTTCCGTAAGAGCTTGACACTAAAATCGAATTCAGAAGTGAGAATTCTCAACACTTGTGATTACTCCATAACAGATGCCCCATTGAGGGGATCTTCGTACAAAGCTGCAAGGTAACAGGCCTCCTGCGGCGGCCGCGGCAGTGAGTTGAGCATCGGCAGGGAGGATAGACAAAATGGCTGACCCATTCATGCTCGAATGGGACTGAGATGGCGAAGCTGTGAAAAGCCACTTGAGGTTTGAGCTTACCATTGAACAAAAACCGAAAGCGGTGACTAGGATGCGAAGAGATATGAAGATTGAAGGCAATGGACATGTGGCGGGAGGGAGAACTGCGAAGGGGGGACCCGAGTGGCAAGGGAGGAACGAGTATGGTGGCAGATTATGGGGTGTCTATTTATTCACAAATCGTTTCAATCCAACAAAAATGAATCGAGCCTTTTATGAACTTGAAAGAGAAAATTGAAGGTAAGAAAGCCGAGATCGGTGTAATAGGACTCGGATACGTTGGTCTGCCGCTGATAATCGAGTTTGTGAAAGCGGGTTACAAAGTGACGGGATTCGATATTGACGAGCAGAAGGTTGCTTCACTTGTCGAAGGCAAAAGCTACATAAGGCACATAAGCTGTGAAGCGATCCGAGGAATTCTTCCGGGGTTCGAGCCGACTACTGATTTCTCGAAGCTTTCCGGTATGGATGCCATCATCATATGTGTCCCTACACCGCTCGACAAGAACCGAGAACCGGACATGACTTATGTGTTCGACACGGCAAGGACCGTCTCTAAATATCTTCGCAAGGGACAGCTGATATCGCTCGAGTCGACAACCTATCCGGGGACAACAGATGGTGATATCCGGCGAATATTGGAAGAGACAGGACTCAAGGCAGGAACCGATTTCTATCTGGCCTTCTCTCCGGAAAGGGAAGATCCGAACAACAAGGACTATCACACAAGCACAATACCAAAGGTAGTGGGCGGTATAAATCCGGGCTCTTTGGAGGTGGCAAAAGCGCTTTATGACCGCATTGTGGAGAGAACCGTGCCTGTGTCGTGCACGCGAGTTGCTGAGGCGACGAAAATTCTCGAAAATACTTTTCGCGCCGTAAACATAGCCCTTGTCAATGAGCTCAAAATGACATTCATGAAAATGGGAATCGACATTTGGGAAGTGATCGAAGCGGCAAAGACGAAGCCGTTCGGTTTTATGCCTTTTTATCCCGGCCCGGGACTCGGCGGACATTGTATCCCGATTGACCCGTTCTACCTTACCTGGAAGGCGCGCGAATACGGAGTAGCCACGAGATTCATTGAGCTAGCAGGAGAAATAAATGCTTCGATGCCCGATTTCGTCGTGCAACGTGTTATGGACGCATTGAACACGACAGGCAAACCTCTAAAAGGCGCTAGGATCCTCATACTTGGGCTCGCCTATAAGGCAAACGTCGACGATTACCGCGAGTCACCAACATTCCAATTAATGGAGAAACTTGAAGAGAAGGGCGCTGAAGTCAGCTACAACGATCCATATATACCCGTCATCGGGATGACGAGGGAGCACGCAAAATTTGGCGGGAAGAAGTCCGTCGGTATCACAGATGATTATGACGTGATACTGATTGCGACTGCCCACGACGATTACAGGTCAATAGACTTTTCGCGCCTGAACTGCACGCTGGTTGACACGCGAAATTTGTTGAACGGCAAGGCTATCAAAGCTTAAAGATCTAATTAAGAAGTGAGCGGTTCTGACTAATGGAAACCATCAAGGAATTGGGACTGGCGATTGTCGGGTGTGGTCGCTGGGGAATGAACCACGTGAAGACAGCGAGCGCCTTGTTTGGTGGGAATCTTGTCATGGTTGCTGACATGAACCCTGCCGCTGCCGAGACCGTGAAAAAGATATCGACGGACATCGAGTTCACTCCGGATCTGGAAAAAGTCGCCGCCGATGAAAGGATCAACGCGGTTATTGTGGCGACTCCGGCGGAAACTCACTACGCCGTGACAAAGAAGTTGCTCCAGGCCGGCAAGAATGTATTGGTCGAGAAGCCTCTGACTATACTTTCGATACAGGCACAGGCGCTGGTGGATTTTGCGGAAGTAAGGCACCTTAAACTCATGGTCGGACACGTACTCTTGTACCACCCCGCTGTGCGGAAGTTGAAAGAGCTACTGAAAAGCGGGAAAGTGGGAAAGTTACAATACGTCTATAGCAACAGGCTTAACTTCGGGACCGTGCGGTCTGAAGAAAACATCCTTTGGAGCTTTGCTCCGCATGATATATCGATTATACAGATGTTGACCGGGTCGAACCCAATCTGGGTCGGCGCGTGGGGGGCTTCGTTCCTGCAGCCTCATATTGAAGATTCCACCGTCACATGCCTTTCGTACCCGAGTAACGTAAACGCGCACATATTCGTAAGTTGGCTTCATCCCTTCAAGGAACAGCGGCTGGTGGTCATAGGAGATAATGGCATGATAGTTTTTGAGGACAACCTGCCGAAAGATAAACTAAAATTTTACCCGAAGCACTTTGCGGCGAACCACGGCACGATCGAGAAATTTGATGGCGAATACGAGATCATACCGCATGAAGAAGGGCAGCCGCTTGAAGAGGAGCAGCGCCACTTTGCTGAATGCGTCATGTTCGACCGCAGGCCGTTGACAGATGGGAAACATGCGCTTGAAGTACTCGCAATCTTGGAAAAAGCCGAAAGGAGTGTCAGAGAAAATGGAGTTAAGATCGCTCAACGTGAATTTTTATGTCAATGATCACGCGGTTGTTGACGAAAATGTCGTGATAGGGGAGGGGACGAAGATCTGGCACTTTTCACATGTGCAGTCGGGAGCCAGGATAGGGAACCATTGTACCATAGGCCAGAACGTTAATGTCGCGAACAATGTGACTATTGGAAATTATGTAAAGATTCAAAACAACGTGTCTGTCTACGAAGGTGTTACTCTCGAAGATTACGTCTTCTGCGGGCCGTCGATGGTCTTCACGAACATACTGGACCCGAGGTCGAAGTATCCGCAGGTCGGAGCGGAGTATTACATCAAGACTCTTGTCAAAGAAGGCGCTTCCCTGGGTGCGAATTCAACAATCGTTTGCGGGCATACGATCGGTCGCTTTGCCTTTGTCGGCGCCGGCGCGGTCGTGACTAAAGACATTCCTGATTTTGCACTTGTAGTCGGGAACCCCGCGAGAATAGTTGGATGGTTGAGCGAGGCAGGGAAAAAGCTCAACTTCGATGATAAAGGCATCGCGCGCTGCGTAAATTCGGGACGTACGTATAAGTATGAAAATGACAGGGTTAGAGAATTGTGAATAAGAATGTGGAAATGTTAATTACCCCTTCTTAGCTGTTTGTCTAACTAAGCATAAGTGAGAACGCCATCATGAAAGTGCCACTCTTGGATTTGAAAGCTCAGTACGCTTCTATAAAACGTGAAATCGATAACGCATTGATCCGGGCCGCGGAATCCCAACATTTTATCCTTGGCCCCGAGGTGGAGAGGCTGGAAAAGAGTCTTGCCGGTCTTCTTGGTTGCAAATACGCGGTAGGTGTCTCGTCAGGCACCGATGCTCTTCTGATAGCACTGATGGCTCTTGACATAAAGCCCGGAGACGAAGTCATCGTCCCAACGTTCTCGTTCTTTGCCACCGCAGGAGTGGTTGCCAGACTCAACGCCATCCCTGTTTTCGCGGACATAGATCCCGTAACATTCAATGTCGATCCAAATGACCTCGAAAGACGAATCTCTCTCAAGACTAAGGTTATCATCCCGGTTCATCTTTACGGGCAAAGTGCCGACATGGATCCAATAATGGAAATCGCGGCAAAGCATTCGTTGAAAGTCGTGGAAGATGCTGCGCAGGCTATCGGGGCACAATACCGCGACGGTTGCAGGGTCGGTACCATCGGCGACATCGGCTGCTTTTCTTTCTTCCCCAGCAAGAACCTCGGTGGATTTGGAGACGGCGGACTTGTAGTGACGAACAACGACGATTTGGCTGAAAGGCTGCGAATCCTGCGTGTCCACGGCGGAAAACCCAAGTACTATCATAAAGTAATTGGAGGGAATTTTAGATTGGATGCCATCCAGGCAGCGGTCCTCAATGTGAAGCTTAGATATCTCGACGCATGGTCCGAGAAACGTAGAGAGAACGCGGCTCTTTACAGCGAGCTCTTCATCCAATCAGGTCTCGCGGAAAAGGAAGGGGTGACGGCCTTCGACAGCCAGAACGTTGTTCTGCTTCCGGAAGCAGTGTATAAGAACGCCGGGTACAGAGATTATCATATATATAACCAGTATGTCATCCGGGTGCAGAAGCGCGATGAAATTAGAGAGTATCTTACAAATTCTGGGATTGGAACTGAAATCTATTATCCAGTGCCTTTCCATCGCCAGGAGTGTTTTGCTTATTTGAATTGCAGTGATTCGGATTACCCCCATTCGAATTTCGCATCGGAGCATTCCTTGGCATTGCCTATATATCCTGAGTTGAGCGCCGAGCAGATAACTTACGTGGTTGAGTGCGTGTCGGATTTTGTTTCAAAAGACAGCGCTGAGGCGACGCAAAGCCACAAAGAGGGGATGCTTACCTAGGTATCGTCAGACCTGGGATGGTATCTGCCGTGCTCCACAGTGGATTCACGAAAGCAGGAACTAGCTTACCTACCACTTCTATTCGGTGCGACCCAACTTTCATGGTAATGCGCCTCTTGTTCTTCCCGATGAAGCCGAATACAAGGTCTCATTCAGATATCCAGAAGTACGATGTTCCAATGGACTATGTTTGCCGGGTTGGCAAGGGCCAACTCCGCGGAAGATACACTGACAATCGGGTATCGGATTGGTTCCTCTATTGATTTCAATGATTTGTGCGATCGTCGACAATTAAGGCGTGGAGTGTGAAGTGAAAGGCGCATTCCTGGAAATTCAACTCCGGAATTCATGCGATGGTGGAAAACCGAAGAGGTCTTAAGTGAAGGTAGTCCTATTCTGCGGTGGTCAGGGCATGAGGATTAGGGAATACTCCGAACGCGTACCCAAACCTCTTATTCCGGTCGGCAATAATACTCCTATTCTTGTCAACATAATGAAGTACTACGCCCACTTCGGACATACTGATTTCATCCTCGCGCTTGGTTACATGGGGGAAGCGATAAAAGACTACTTCGTGGACTATAAGGAATACAAGTCGAATAATTTCATCTTGAAGGGGAACACCGGCAACATGGAACTATTGAACACAGATCTCGACGATTGGAAGATCACGTTTGTCGATACCGGTATTAACTCAAACATCGGCACAAGACTACAATTCGTCAAAGATTTCATAGGAAGCGATAAAATCTTCCTCGCTAGCTACGGCGATTGTCTTACCGATATTGAACTGAATCCGATTATTGAGCAATTCTCTCGCACCAACATGATCGCATGCTTCCTTGCGTGCAGACCGTTCCAGAGCTATCACATAGTAGATCTAGATGGAGATAGCAAGATAGTTGACATCTTGCCAATGAGGTCCTCCCACCTCTGGATCAATGGTGGTTTCTTTGTTCTACGCAATGAGATATTCGATTACATGGAAGAAGGCGATGAGTTAGTCGAAAAGCCTTTCAAGAGGTTGCTTAAGGAAAAGAGGTTGTCAGCGCATCCATATGAAGGCTTCTGGGCAAGCATGGATACTTTCAAAGACAAACAGATACTGGATGAGATGTACCTAAAAGGGGACGCCCGCTGGGAAGTGTGGAAGAAGAAGAAAACATGCTGAGCCTGCGAGTAGCCAATGAGCATCCTAATGTGCTATTCTTGGGAGCTCATTGCGATGACATAGAAATAGGATGTGGAGCGACAATATTGAAGCTCAAGAAGGAACTCAGGGCTGATTTTTCGGTGAAGTGGATTGTGTTCGCTTCTAATAGCATCAGGGCAAACGAAACGAAGAAGAGTTCTAGCGCTTTTCTGGACGGAGTAAAGAGCAAAGAAGTTGTAATCCTTGGTCACCGCGATGGATTCCTGCAGGCAAAATGGGAAAAGATAAAAGAATGGTTCGAAGAAGAGAAATCCAGATTTGATCCGGATATGATATTCACTCACTATCGATACGACTTGCATCAAGACCATCGGTTGATAAACGAGCTAACATGGAATACGTATCGAAATCATCTCATCCTTGAATATGAAATCCCTAAGTATGATGGTGATCTGGGACCACCGAATTTCTACGTCCCTGTCGGAGAAGAAATCGTGGATGAAAAGAGCCGGATTATTTTCGAATCGTTCCATTCGCAGGACGGGAAAGCGTGGTTCACTCCGGACGCGATAAAGGGTCTTATGAGGGTTCGCGGGTTGGAGACAAACCAGCCTGAACGGTTCGCAGAAGCTTTTTATGCGAGGAAGGTAGTATTCTGATGTCGGTTGAAGAGAGGGCATCCGTGCGAAAGGGAAAGACTGAAACCAATGAAATTCTCGAAACCTTCAGAGGAAAGCGCGTATTGGTTACCGGGCATACCGGGTTTAAGGGCTCCTGGCTGTCAATATGGCTGAATGAGTTGGGAGCGGCCGTTGCAGGGTATTCACTCCCGCCATATACGCCGAAAGACAATTATTTGGTGAGCAAGATAGGCCTGCGGCTCAAGAGTTATGAGGGGGACCTTAGAGATGCGGCGCACCTTCAGAGAGTGTTTCTGGAATTCAGGCCGGAAATTGTTTTCCATCTTGCCGCTCAAACGAGGGTGATGGATGGATACAATGATCCAAAGTATACGTTTGATGTGAATATTGGTGGAACGGTAAACTTATTGGAATGCTTCAAGATGTTTGAATTCACTAAAGCGATGGTGGTCGTCACTAGCGATAAATGTTACGACAACAAAGAGTGGATATGGCCCTATCGTGAGAATGATAGAATTGGGGGATACGACCCATACAGCGCCAGCAAAGGGGCCGTGGAGTTAGTTTGCTCATCGTACAGGGACTCTTTTTTCAACCCCTCATGGTATGAGAAGCATGGCAAATGCTTATCGACAGCCCGAGCCGGAAATGTAATCGGAGGAGGAGACTGGACTCCTAATCAGCTGGTGCCGGATTGCATAAGGGCAATAGAGAACCGTAGAACTATTGAGATAAGAAATCCATTGAGCACGAGACCATGGCAATTTGTGCTCGAGCCTTTGTGGGGATACCTCAGGCTGGCGGCCGCAATGTGCGCCGATCCAGTGGAATATTCAGGAGCATGGAACTTCGGTCCGAGAATCGAGTCCGTCGTACCGGTGGAAAAAATCGCGAACCTAATCATCAGAGATTATGGCCGCGGCCAGTGGGAGTACCTGGCGGTAAATGGCGCCATCCACGAAGCACGTTCGCTATCGCTGGATTATTCGAAGGCATTCCTCGAGCTCGGCTGGAGGCCGACTCTGACACTCGAGGAGTCGGTTAAAATGACGGTGGATTGGTACACTCATTATTCGAATGGCGAAGCTGATATGCTTGGATTCTGCTTGGAACAAATACAGGCCTTCCAGAATCAGATAACTTTGAACGGACATTAGTAATAGTCTTCTCAAACGACGAGGCTGCATTGGACATCGTGGAAAGAAAATTGAAGGGAGTATTTGAGATCCGATTGTGCCCAATTAGAGATGATCGAGGTTTCTTCATGCGCGTCTTGGACGTCAACGCGCTCAATGAGCACGGACTCAACAAAATCTGGGTGCAAGAGAATCATTCTTGTAATACGAGGAAAGGGATTGTAAGGGGGCTACACTTCCAGTTCCCGCCGTTTACTGAAACAAAACTAGTGAGGGCAATCTCCGGGGAAGTGATGGATGTCTTTGAGATC
>JAJYRM010000112.1 GCA_021794075.1 Bacteroidota bacterium
GAGTGGCTTGTCTCTGATTTTTCCGCGCATTCCCCGGCATGGCCTGATAGCGAAGCAGCGGAATTCCGAAATAACATAACGGACAGTGTGAAGTCTTAAACCTGTCAGAGTCTTATCTTGACTAATCGGTAACAGAGAGGAAAGAGATGCCGAAAAGAAAGTACCTTGTTTCAATTGTATTAGGATTGCTGCTTGCCGGATGTGCAGCTCAAAGCCCCGCAGGATATTCGACACACAAGAGGCCTCCGCAGAGACCCTTCATCGTTCCCGATTCCATAAACGCGTTATTCAATCGTCAGGAGACCGCACGACTTATTAGGGGCGCAACGTTCGGTCCGATCCCCGGAGACATCGGTTATGTCGGCCGAATTGGAGCGGCAGAATATCTGGATTCGCAATTCAATCCATATTCGATCCGTGATTCGCTCTGCCGTTCGATACTCGCCGATCTCCCCGTTCTCACGATGACGCCGAAAGAGCTTTACGAGAACTATCCGCCCCCTTTCGTGCTGCGAAGGAAATACGGGAAAGACTACAAGATAAATCCGAAAGAGAGCACGCGCGAGATAATTGTCGAGCTCGAAGCGGCCGACCTTATCAGGGACGTTTACTCCGACCGGCAGATCCAGGCCCTCATGACGGAATTCTGGATGAACCATTTCAACATATACGCGTTGAAGCCGCTCGTCCCGTATTACCTCGTCGATTTCACGAACAGGATCCGAAGGAACGCGCTCGGCAATTTTTCCGACCTCCTCAAGTCGGTCGCCACGAGTCCGGCAATGTTGATTTACCTTGACAACGCGGTGAGCGCGGCTCCCGATTTCGCCGCGCGCAAGAGGGGGGACCTCTTTCGTCTCAGACGGGAGCTCGGCCCGTTCGCGGGAAGGAATGCCTACCTCGACAGGCTCGGGACCGGCTTCTTCAAGAGCAAGGGACTGAACGAGAACTACGGGCGGGAGCTCCTCGAGCTTCACACCGTCGGACTCCATTACACGCAGCGTGATGTCATCGCCGCCGCCAGGTGTCTCACGGGCTGGACCGTCAAGCCCATCATGGACGGGGGCGGCTTTCTTTACGACCCCTTCATGCACGACGAGGGAGAGAAGAGCGTGCTCGGGCTTACAATCCCTCCGGGGGGCGGATTCAACGACGGCATGGAGTTGCTCGACTACATCGCGAACAGCCCGCTGACAGCGCACCATATATCGCGCGAGCTCTGCGAGTTCTTCATCTCCGACAATCCGCCCGCGAAACTTGTGGACAGGATAGCGAACGTCTTCATGGCTTCGCACGGAAACATACGCCGGGTGCTCCTCGCAATATTTCTCTCGAATGATTTCAGGGACGGGGATTACCACAAGTTCAAGAACCCATACGAATACATAGTCAGCGCGATAAGGGGAGCGGACGCGTCGTTCTATCCCTCGAAGCAGCTCTTCGGTTTCATAAGGTCGATGGGGCTCGTGCCGTATCTCGTGAACTCGCCGAAGGGCTATTCGGAGCTTTCGAAGTCGTGGATCGACCCGGACATAATCCTGGAGCACGCTAATTTCGCCATGGCGCTGGCAAACAACAGGATAAAGCACATCGATGTGAATTACGGAGAGATGTTCGCGAACGGCGTCGCGGCAACCCCCGGCGAACTCGAAGACGATTTCGCGCGGGAAGTTCTCGGCTCTCCGCTCGACGCTAAAACGAGGGACGCGGTGGACCGTGAGGCCTCGCGGGCTCACGCGCGGATGGGTGAAATTTACGCCCTCCTTCTCGATTCCCCACAATTTCAAATGAGGTGACGCGATGAACAGGAGATATTTTCTGAAATCGACAGGCATAGGAGCGGTTTCGCTGAGTTTCGTCGGCATGCCGAAATTTTTCGTCGGCGCCCTTCGCGCGGAGGAAGTTAATCCGCGACGCGACGATGGGAAGACGCTCGTGAACATATTCATGAGGGGCGCGGTGGACGGACTAAACGTGGTGGTCCCTTACGGCGAAGAGAACTATTACAATTTCCGGCGCGGCATTGCGATACCCAAGCCGTCCGCTTCGGGCGAGTCCGCGCTCGACCTCGACGGATTCTTCGGACTCAATCCCCGCATGCCGAACATACGGAAGCTCTTCAAATCGAAGGAAGCCGTCTTCGTTCACGCGTCAGGCTCTCCGAACGGCACCCGATCTCATTTCGAGGCGCAGGCGTTCATGGAATCGGGGACGCCGGGCGATCCCGACACCGAATCGGGATGGCTGAACAGGACGATGGACGGGGTCGCCGAGCCCGGCAAGAATCCTTTCAAGCTTGTGGCGATCACTCCGGAAGACCCTCTGAGCATCCGCGGAAACTTTCCCGCCCTGAGCTTCGATTCGCTAAGGGAGTTGAAGCTTCGCGCCGGGAACGCGCGCGGATTCGAATCGGCGCTGAGCGAGATGTACTCCACGAACGCGACACTCTCGCATTCGATGTCGCTGCTCGACGAGGCGATGAGGATTGTGAAGAGGTCGAGGAGCCACGAGTCTGGCGATACCGCGTACCCTCCTTATCCGCTCGCGATGAGGCTGCGCGAAGTGGCGAAGCTCATCAAGATGAACGTCGGTCTCAAGATCGCGTTTGTGGACGTGAACGGGTGGGACACGCACGTCAACGAGGGGGGGACCGAAGGAGGGGTGCTGCCGAACCTTCTGAAGGAGTTCGACGAATCCATAATGGCGTTTCGAGAGGACCTCGGGAAGAAGTTCGAGGATGTCGTTGTGGTGACGCTTTCGGAATTCGGGCGAACGGTTCGCGAGAACGGGAGCGGGGGCACGGACCACGGCCACGCGAACGTGATGATGGCATTCGGAGGAGAAATAAAGGGGGGGCGCGTCGCGGGAGAGTGGCCCGGACTCGGCGCGAGCGAGCTGTACCAGGACAGGGACCTGCGTGTGACTACCGACTTCAGGACGGTGTTGTCCGAGGTGATCACGAAGCATCTGGGCGTCAGCGACCTGTCGCCGGTCTTCCCGGGATTCACGTACCGCGGTTCGAGCCTGGTGATGGGGTGAAGCCGCGGAGCGGCACCTCTTTTACCGCCAGGAGCGCGAAGTGACAAATTGAACGTGCTTATGAGCTTTGCTCACTATTGGAAAATCCCCTAATTTTGTGTATGGGATTTGGATACAATCCAAAAATGCAACTGGACAGGATCGAAGAAGAGATCAAGAAGTCCAGGAAGCCAACGTGGATCACTTGGGCCATACTTATTGTCGCTTTTCTAACGTTAGTGTGCGCAACGATCCCTCTGTTTTGCTCAGTTCCGATTTCGCTAACCACAGATAAATCGAAAGTGGCAGTTGTGTCAAAACCGTCACCATCAAAATGACCCGATAGATGAATTTCTTGGGGGCTCTTTGTGTCCTTAGCGGTTTAAGCCCCCCGCGTGCTGCCTGGCTATAAAATGTAATCCCAGAGCGGGCGAAGAGTAACTTTCTTCTCCTTTAATGGCCCGGGGGGAAAATTCGTGTCTTGATAAGTGTTATCGGCGCGGCATTTTCGTCGATTCAGCGCGGGCGGCCATCCCTTGCGGACTCCCTGTACTGGAGCATTGTCATGCCGGTAACGCGCTTGAATATCCTCGCACCAACGTCTTCCCTTGAGAAGCCCACATCGAAACATATTTCGAAACAATATCTGTCGGTGTCGGCGAGAAGCTTCTTCGCGTTCTCGACCTTGGTGATGAGAATGAATCTTGAAAGCGGAAGCCCTTCTTTCCGGCGGAATTCTTTCCTGAGCTTGTCGGGGGATATCTGAAGATCCGCGGCGAGGGGCGCCACTCCACAAACGCTCCGGAGATTCAGCCCGATGTAGTCTTTTACTTTTTCGGTGTCCATGCCTGCCCATGCCTCCCTGATCCACGACCGCATTTGCTGACCTGTATTCCCGCGAAACTATCAGCCGGTGTACCAGTCGCCTCCTGATTTTGCATGCCCACCGGCCCATCCAACTAAACGTTATTGAAGCGCGGCCTGAATGTCAAGAAGAAAACGTTGGCAATTGGGGGAAGGGATCCGAGGCGGATAATTTGACGTGGAAGACCTGAGGAGTTTGCTGAAGATAGAGATCTGATTTCTGGCATTGAGGGTCGGTAGGATGATGCGAGAGGCGATCATAGACTTGGAGTCTAGGAGTTGCAAGAAAGCGGCATTCACCAAGGACATACGTCGACCCCTGGGGGACGGCATCGGCATAGGTATTAATGGGAAGCTAGGAAGTACTGGCAACATAACCATGACTGCGTAACAACCAGAAGCAGGAAGGGGGTTTGACAGGTCACGAGCAATTCAAAATTGAAAGCCACCGGGCAAAACCGGTATTCAATCGGCTTGTGGCAGAAGTAAGCAGCCACAACTACACGAGGACATTGGAAGAGATCAGCAACGAGTAAGGGATCTCGAATCTGGTGATGTGCCGAAAGGTAGCCAAAGCAACGGCAGGAAATCTAAAGGGGCCCTGAGAGATAGATCTGTCGAGTTCTAAAGTATCCTGCACGTGCAAGAAGGGATGCGATTGTATAAAATAGTCGAAGCCTTCATGTTAAACCTAGGAAAGTGCGCAATGAAACACACTATGGGTTTACACAAAGCGTGTTAGAGAACGGCGAAAAGCATAAAGCTTTCCTCGCAAATAATCAAACTGTCCCATGATAGTCCTGCTGGGACGAAACGCACCTTATCGGCATACTCGCAAAGAGTATTAGCCAAGCAGACCGTGAGGCGATGGAGAAACAGCACTCAGATTCAGAATTGGATGGCGAGAGCACCGCTGGAAGCCCAGAAAAATTTCAGAAAGGCAACACGACATAAATCGATGAGTGTACTGGCTGCAGCGCTCGACGAAGATTACAGGCAAAGAACAATTAGCCATAAATAAATATCAGTATAGACTTATGTTTCAGACAAACTTTGCCCTATGGATTCCAACAGAAAAACGGGAATCATCAAATCGTCGTGCTTGACCCAGTAAATTGTGTCGAGGGGCCCTAGAGACACGTGATATTGAATTATGTCAAAACATCAAAATACCTTTGGTTGACGTAACATTACACGGATGCTTTTTCAGTTTCGAACAGTCTTGTCTGCTCTTATGACGGATCCCTTGCGCCCTTAGAGGTCCATACTGGAATGCGGGTGTGGTATCGAACAAGCTCAGTAACTTGTAGGGTAACACGCAATCAGACTCTTCTGCAGGCTCCACTTCTGCGAGGAGCTGGCCGATGCGGTAGCTGAGGTTCATAGCTCTGCTTGGACTGGAACCGATCGCCATGCTAAAGAGCGTCCATCCGGTGCATGCAGCTCCCTTGTCATTTCGTCCTTATCTTTCGGCACGGCCTCCGGGGGCTCCTCACCCTCTCTGATTCGCTTTACGGCCGTCTCGTCATTCTGCTGCAGACAGAAGCTGCTCACCCCGCACTTGACAAGGTGCACATAGTAGCTTATTTGTTCATCCTTTTTTTGCTCCTCTCAGATTGTCCATTTTCCTGTGCTCTCTGAGAGGACAGTTAGACTCTATAGGTGTACGATTTTGACGCTGAAATGTGTTCAGTTTTCAGGTGAAAAAAACAGATTTCAAATCCTACCTAAATTGAGCGTGTTGATCACTGCTTCCACCATTTGATTCCCCTGTAAATTTCCCAAGGCGGACAATAACAAAACGACAAGTGCGATGGTACAGAGTGTCTTCACTCTAACCATTACCACCTTGTTACCATCGACTTCCATTCTGACCTTAAGTTTCTTAATTTCATCTGAATCGCCGGATTGCCCTTGCTGTTGTGGCAAATAATACGATAGCAAGCAAGACTACCGGGATTGCTGCCGCAGCAGTATCTATGCCGTGCGAAAGCACTTCTATGAAGCTGTATCCGCTCTGATTGCTTCCAAATGATTCCAGTTCGAAAAAGGTTTTCATTATACTTAGCTTCAGGAAGAATACAGCCTGGATCACAAGCACGATGAAGAAGAGACAGCTAAGTCCGCAGTAAATCATAGTCGCCAGTCCGGATTCCCTTCCCGTTACATCTCTCGAGAAGAGACGGAGCCCCATCCCATTGACAATTCTCTTCCATACTGAACCAAGGGTTTCGTTTGATCTCTTAGCAAGGTTAGTAACTCCCAAGAGATCAGATAAGATCCAGTAGCCATCAAATTTCAAGAAAGGATTGAGCGCAGTGAGTATCACGAGATACGTAGTAAAGATTGACGCGACAAGAACCGGGCTAGGGAGAATCACATAAAACATATAGAGAGCAGTGACGGAGACGAACTGGAAAAAAACGCCACCTGCATCGACTATCACCCGGCTCTTGCGGTCCAGATGCCACACGTCTGAAACATCCGAGTAGAGGACTGGGAAGAGAAGGTATATGCCCACACCTATCTCTCCGTGACTCACCCCGAAGTACGCGCACGCTGAGGAATGCCCCAATTCATGGATGAATGCAGTCAAGACAACTACGAAATATACGAGGATCAATCGAAAGCCCCCAACTTGCGCGACCACGCCGAAGTCGATATTGAAAGTTAACGCAACATAGACCTGGGTGATTGCTGACACGGTGAAAAGAAAAAAGAATATCCGTCCGCCGAAGAGAACACGGAGCAGATTTGTAATCGGTCTTAGCTGTCGCTGGGAAAATATTGGGAACCTGCTCCGTATTGAACTGGCATGCTTTGTGTCCCCGGCGATCCCCTTTGAACTTTTGACAAAGCCGTTCGGGACGAAATAGTTGTCGATGATAATTCTTACGGTCGCCCCGCTTAATTCCGCGATGTTTAGTGTTCTCAGGCTCTCGGCTATTTCTTCATCGGTACGTCTTCCATCGATTAACCTTATTATATGATAGACCAGGGCGGATACCTCGTACTGCCTCTCAGTGCCGATAGTCAATATAAACCTGCTGGCGCGGCTTCGAACATCTAAGGGGCCGATGTTAAGCTCGGGATTAAGAACAGCCACACGCTTCTCCGACCCATTTCCACTCAGTCTGGTGGGGGACTCTTCCGTATCACCGGCATTGTCCCTGCCACGAAGTGTCCCAATCTCCAGCGGCATATTTTTCGATCCCATGTTAAAGTCAACGGCTCCAATCTTAATTCAATTAACGCGTCGAAGCACGAATCATCGTTTCCTTACTCGCGCATTCGTCTCTCGAACTCATTTCGGCAATTGCCTACTGTCGGTTGGACGATTAGACCCGATTTCCCTTTCTACTCTCTCTAAAGATTTTCGCGCCAAAGAGTGGTAGCCGAAGTAATCCCCGCAATTGAGTACCTTGAGATACCAAGTTTTGGCTTTCATGAAGTGGCGCGCGTTTTCCTCGCACAGTCCCGCGTTGTAATAAATCCATGGAGATTCCACCAAAAGCTCGTCAGATGCCATGGAACAGCACAACCTATATTGAGCTGCGGCTTGTTCGTATTCTCTCCCGAGCATATAACAATACGCGAGTTCCGCGAGTATGCTCGCGCGTTGGTTGCTACTCACATATTTGACAGCGCTGTCGCCAAGGCAACTCAAACAGACCGGAATTGCTTTCCCGGGTTGCCCCGACTTCCTGTACGAAATGGCCAGCAGTAATTTGAAAACCGGATTTGATTCATGCCTTTTCGAAAGCCCTTCGAATATCTCAGTCGCCTGACCGTAATCCTTTTGCAGCTCCAACTTAACATATCCAAGCGTAACAAGAGCCTCTACTCTCGCATAGCATCCACTGTCAGCGGCAAGTTTGAGCTGCTGGATTCCATTTTCCGTATTGCCACCCATCCCTGCCACCGAAACCAGGATTCTCAAAAGTGAAGGCAACGTGCCGGCGTAACAGTTATAGGTGCCTATCGCCAGGTAGGCATCGTACAGGGTATCGTCTGATTTTACAAAGTCATCGAAAATGTTCTTTGATTTCCTCCCGAATTCATACGCGTCGAGCTGGGAATTTGAGAGCATATAGTACTTTGCCAGGTAGCCATAAGTTGCGCCGAGATAGAATTTCGCCTCGAGGTCATCCTCCAGCGCGCGGAGCTTGGTTTCGTCAACATCCAGCGATTTTCTCGCGGCTCTCAGGAAGGCGGTGATATTCGATTTAGAATAGTTGTCACCGACAAGCCTCCACCATTGGATTAGGGTCAAGAAGAAGTATGGCTTCGGATCCAAAGAGTCGCGCACGATGAGTGCCCTTACGGTACCCTCAGCGGTATCAAGATCATAATCGTACAACCTGGAAAGCGCAAAGTCGTAGATAGCTTTGTCTCGATAGATGATATCGAAGTCCCCAACTGCATTAGAGAGAGTTGAAAGGACTAGAAAAGATGCCAGCGACATCATTCTATAGATGGACACCCTCATACGCGCCCTATCCATCTATCCCCGCTACGGCTGCGAGTCGGCGTATGCAACTCTCCGCTCCCTCCTCTGTAAGCCCGAACTTCGATCTAAGACGGGAAGCGATCTGCTCGAATTCGCCATATTTGTGCATCAGCTCCAGAGCATAACGACTAGTCTTGTTGATTGCATAGTATCTCCCTTTGTTCATGTCGATCATGATAATTCCCTTTCTATCCTGAAGCACCCTGAGAGCGTCCCTGGATATCTTGAGATTAGCTCTCTTTAAGTCAAATCCGGCTCCGTCTTGAATTCTGGGGCGGTTGTCGACTCTGTACCTTTTCATATCTACCCATTTTTGCCACTGGGCTGGGTCTCTGATTACTTCTGCTTCAAATGATCTGAATAGCTCAGTAACAGTACGGTCAATCGTATTATGTTTGTCTTCCAACGAGGCAAGTGGTTCGATTGCTTTCCCGACTCGGATGACACCGCGTCCATGCCCCCTGATCTCCGTGACGACGGGAACTATGGGTAAGCCTGTATAGTAGTGCAGGGCGCCTACGCCTCTCTTGAACATAAGGGGAAGTCCAAGGAACGGGACTCGCAACATTTTCTCATTAACCGCTGCTCCACCGATCTCGTCGATCAAAAGATACGCGAGCTTCCCGTTCCTGAGCTCTCTTACCAGCCTGAGCAGCGACAACCTTTCCGACTTGACAGTCTGTATCGGAAGTCCGAGCGAAACTGCAGCCTCTTGTATCAGCTCCAGTTGCTTATGTTGATCGCCGATGACACAAACGACCCTGTACCCCAATCTTGCGATTTCAAAGGGGAAGAGATAATAGTTCCCAAAATGAAATGAGCACACTATCGCTGTTCCATATATCCTGACGATCTCCTTAAAGACGTCGTAGCCTTCCCATTCGGTACGCTGACGTTGAGTCCTGTATTTCCATGAGTCGAGGAAATCTGCGGTGATTTCGTGATACTTCAAATTGCGACGGACAAGCGCCTGCAGTTCTTCTTTTCTCACTGAAGGTGATAACGCTGCCTTCATATTACTCGAGACAACGCATTTTAGAACCGCAAGCTGCCGCCTGTACCGTCTCCGCTTCAGAAACGACTTCACATCAGTAACGGCGCGGCAAAACACATCTGCGGCAGATTCCATCTTTCACGCCAGCTCCTCTCACTTTTCATTACTCGACCGATACTTTCTTTATCGCACCCGATCACAACAAAGCAATCTTCTTGAGCACAAGGAAAAGATATCGCAAAGGCCGATCCGGATGGCCGCCTCACAAACAGATCTTAACAAAGTGACTATGGTGTATCTGAGGTGGAAAACGAAATCAGCCTCTGCACCATTTTACAAGACAGGCTAGGCTAGATGGCCTCCTCAGGTGAGGCAGGCGTGTATTGACCACAGGTCTTCGGAGTGGTAAGCTCCAGCCTCTTCTCGAGCTCCTCGATCGAAAGCTCCTCCAGGAGTGGATCGTTCAGCGATTTGATCTCGTTGCGATTCTCCTTCTTTTCATCTTGGGACATTGCATCCTCCTTGTTTTGTGAGTTTCTGATTCATCCCTTCAAAGGAATCTTTAGCCGACCGGTCAAACTCATTGCTTCGAGCATTTTGTATATTCCTCTATCAGAGTTCGCCTTAAGAGAGCAGGGAATTCCCTGCACACCTCGGAGCGGTCAAGATCGTCCCGAAAAATCGAACCTGCTGGACAGCCACGGCCGCATATAAACAAATACCGGCAGTCGAGGCAACGGGATTCATAAAGACTATTCCACCACATGCTTTCTGTCTTCTTGAAATCGAGAGAAAACATATCACCATAAGTACCGACACTGAAATTGCTCAGACCGACAGTCTCGAGACAGGTGTAAATCCTGCCGAAAGGCTCGAACACCATCATTCCATTCATCGCACCGCAAAAATTCACCCGCAGCGGAAGCCCCGTGCCTCCCTTCAACATTCTCGATATCCTTTTGCGCAGTTCAGGATCAAACGCATATATCCGGTTGCGATATCGTGAAGACTCCCAGATGTCCTCTCGTTGAATATCGACAGCCCTCTGGCCGACTGCTCCATCGGCAATGGATCCCCAAGATGGGTGTATTAAACTCCTTTCTTCACTCGAGCGAGCCGAAGCTGCCCCCGCCTCCCCTCCTCCGGCAAAAGGTAGTGAATCAGCTTCCCTTTCACGCGCACAAACTTTCCTTTGCTGCAAGACTTCTCGGTTTAAATCATGCCCTTGATCTGCCGCTGCTTCTTCAGTGTCTCCACCGTTAACATTCGACCGTCTTACACGGCAACGCGTGCGCGCGATATAAGCCGAGAATTTTCCTGTATCAAACCACCCTAGTCCGGAGAACTCATCGTTCAGTTCGCGCAGATCGTCGCCCATCTCATTCGACACATTTATTCTGACGCTCACGGTGACGTCTGATGCAAGGGCTAGACCTATATTATTCATTATTCTTGCGAAAGTGCCTCCTCCACTGAGATGGGGCCGCAGATTATCATGCCTCAGCTGGTTTCCGTCCAGGGTCACCTGGAGGAATTCAATCTTTCCCGGCTGAAGAAGTCCGACAAAATCATTGAGCGAATAGCCGTTTGTGATGGCGCCGAAGGTGTAGCATTCTGACAGTCCCTGTTCGACGATGTATGAAATTATTTCGCGATTCCCGGCCATCAAAGGTTCACCGCCTACAAGCATGATCCGACTGTCATGAAGAGATCTTATCGGGTTGATCTTTAACATCGCTCGATACGCGTTATTCACAAAGACCTTGCTGATAACTCTTTTCGGCCATTGATAATTCGCTTGGAGTTGATTTCGTTGGAAGCAATAACCACAATTAAAATTGCAGTCGTATGCCACGAAGAAAGAGAACGCGGACCTTCTGCGCGACGCCTCATGGAAAGACTTCGAGAGCCGCGAAACATACTTCCGTTCCTCCTGCACGCTCTTCATGGTTACATAGCCCCTCCTTTGAAGCGTGTCGATTGTCCTACTATCCGGCGAAAGGACATTTCGACTATGATCACCGCCGGTTATTTCGCGCCTTCTCAGGAATGATACAACACGCTTATCTACGAGGTCGACAGCCCCTGTATATCCATGCACGATTAAATAGTCGCTGGAGCTGGGAAGCTTCACATAGATTACATAATCGGAGGTGCGCAACTGGGGACTCAACTTTTCGGCACTCAATCTAGCACCCCCCCGCGCAGGACGCTTTGAAGCCCATAAACCTCTCTTCGGGTCCCAATCCGAGATCGGGATTGGTCAAAACCTCGATATGCTTCTGCCCGATCATTTCCCGCCTCCTCAATGCAAGGCAATGGATCGCTCCGAATGTTGTCTCAATCCCTATCAGCCGGTGTACCACTCTCCACCTGATTTTGCATGCCCACCGACCTATCTGACTGAACGTTACGCCAGAGCATCCGAAATGTCAATAAGGAAAGCATTGGCAAATGAGGTTGGCAGGGACCACCTGGGAAAAGTGGGTCAGGTCAAAACGGGTGTGCTCCTCTTCACTAGTAGCGTCGCAAACGACGAGAGCTAAACTCCCGGTCGATGCTTCTGTGACAGTATGCCTGTTGTCGTAAAACTCCCTATTGATCTTTCGGCAACGGCACAGTAGCTCTCCCTCATCACAGTTAAGAATATGACGCGACTTGACGCGGGGCGTGCTGATACTTCCGTGCGTGATGGCCGATGCTGTATCAGAGTTCCGTCTCGCGCCCGGAGCGCCGGGCGAACGGGGAAAGGGGGTACGCGCAACGGGAATATTGTTCGGAACGATTTAGTCCGCCCCGGGTCGGCCATCTATCCGGCGGGACGAGGTTACCGATAGCAGACGGCATAATCCCCTCGGCATGTCGCCCCTTAAGTGGCGAGGCAGCCGCTCCTTGGCTCTTATCATTTAGCAGAGTCACACAGAGAATCATCTCTTCTCTTCGTGTCATTCTCTTTTCTTCCTAAATGTCTCTTCGTGTAATAGTTCAGCTTCTCTTTGGCGGTGAGGCTCTTCTCTCGAAGCGCGGACCTCGCGCGGGATGACGCTTCGCTTGGAACTAGCCCGCAGCCTGGATCGATCTACGGGTCCATCTTTTCAATCAAGAGAAAAGAAAGAACGCTGAAGTCTTCTATGATTGAGTCACAATTTCATCCGTCCATTTTCTCTTGCTCGCCCAAGAGAAAATGGACAAAAAGAGAAGGGCGCCCCACAAAACCGGCCTCCGACTCCGTCGGATCCGGTTTTGAAGGGGAGTTCACACTTTCATCAGTCACTGCACTTCCGCAGGTGAATTACTTTTCTTGCACGAGATGAATCTTCAACTTGATAATCGACCTACGGAAAAAATGACGATTAGAACATTTCAAGTGTCGCGTTGAAAACAAATCCGAGGTTCCTGAAGTCCATCCCAATCCACCGGATATGATTTGTTTTAGCGACACGCAGAAATGTACAGTCATTTTTTCCGTCAGTCTTGATCTTTTATTTAGTTCTTTCTTTTCTATCAAGAGAAAAGAAAGAACTCTCAACTCTTTCATGGTACAGTGACAATTCTACCTGTCCATTTTCTCTTGCTCGCCCAAGAGAAAATGGACAAAAAGAGAAGGGCGCCCCACAAAACCGGCCTCCGACTCCGTCGGATCCGGTTTTGAAGGG
>JAJYRM010000011.1:0-5382 GCA_021794075.1 Bacteroidota bacterium
GATCGGGATTTCATTTGCGATGATTCTGGCTCTCGGAGTTTGCGACGATATATGGACCTTGAAAGCTAAGCAGAAATTTCTTGTCCAGTTTATTGCGGGATCGCTCGTGTATGTTGCCGGATTCCGGGTTGCGCAGGTCACTAATCCATTCGGAGGGGGAGTCATGAAGCTGGGCATCCTGTCTTTCCCTTTGACTGTGCTCTGGATGGTTGGAATAACCAACGCGTTCAATTTGATAGACGGTCTCGACGGCCTCGCATCAGGTATTGCTTTGATAGCTGGACTGAGCATTGCCGCCATTTCCGTGTTACACCAGGATATGGAAACGGCAGTCGTGGCCCTGACTCTGGTCGGCGCGGTGTTCGGATTTCTAAAATACAATTTCAATCCAGCGAAAATATTCCTGGGAGACTCGGGGAGTCTATTCCTGGGTTTTGTCCTTGCCGTGCTCTCAATAGAGAGCTCCACAAAAGGTTCAACCGCGTTTTCGGTAGTGATCCCGTTCCTTGTGCTCGGTGTGCCGATTATGGATACGCTACTTGCGATGATGAGGCGTGTCTTGCGTTCGTTCCTCCCTGATCAAGCAGGCAAAGGCAGGACTTCCGTTGCGAATAAGCTCGGCTCGATGTTTTTGCCGGATAAGCGTCATATCCATCACCAGCTCCTTGCTAGAGGTTTCTCACACAGGGACGCGGTCATAGTGCTCTATATAGTTGCCAGCGCGTTTGGACTCGGAGCGTTCCTGGTCACAGCCGGCAGTCTTAATACTCTCCTGCTTCTGCTTGCGGTCGCTCTAGTTATCTTCCTTGGCGTCCGGAAGCTGGGATACAAGGAGATGGCCTTTATCCGGAATGGTATGCTTCTGAGATTCTATAGCCGTGCCTTTCTGGGGTCGGCTTTACCCCAGGTCGTACTCGATGCGGGATCAGTCTTCACCGCCTTTCTTCTAGCGCAGCTCCTTACGATTCCCAATTACATATCAGGCACGCCATTGCGGTCCTGGGGATTTGCGGCATTAATCGTTGCCACAATACAATTATTGGCCTTCATTCTCGGCGGTTTTTACAAAAGAACAATCAGTCTCCTCGGTCTCGGAGATCTTCTTCAGATTTTGAAATCCACCCTCTTTGGTGTGGTCGCAACAGCCGCGGCGTTCACATTGCTTCCGATGTTTCCCCGAGGAGCGAATGTAGGGGATTTCATTCTTCTCAATTTCTATTTCCTCACGACATTCGTGATAGGCACTAGAGTCATATTCCACGCACTGAACTACGTGTTCCACCGGGAATCAACGGAAGGGAAGAAAGCGATAATATACGGCGCCGACCGCGACGGTGTCATAGCGCTTCAGTCGCTTACGGCGCAAGCGAAGAAACGCGGAGTCTCGCCAGCTGGGTTCCTGGACGATGACCCGAAACTAGAAGGGAAATTCCTTGACGGCTATCCTATTTATGGCGGTCATTGGAAGCTGGAGAGATTGATAAAAGAACTTGACGTTAGCGAGGTAATATTAGCAGCACCGAACATAAATCCGCTTGTCCTTGAAAGGATAAAAAGAATCGCTCTTGAGTCGGGTATTCAGGTTAGATTTCTCAGGATGAGTTTCGAAACTGTTGATGTCGCTTTGACAGATCGCGTGCCGCGACCCGCGTTCACGATAGCCCGTTCAACCCCGGAGTCTTGCGCGACGATAGGATTCTTGAACGTGCAGGAAGAGGTTGAGTAGGGAGTTGCGAAACCAGAGACTAAATTCGACTTTTTGCAAAGTCTTGCTCGCAGCTTCGGTGTTGGCGTCGTGTGCCCCTTCGACAGCCACAGCCGGGACTATTTTGCCGGTGCCGGCCACTGCCTCGCTTCAGGCGCCTGTTCTTGCGTCACCGGGGGACAGCATTGTGATTAATCAGTCGGCGAATGATACTCTTCGCTGGAATTCGGATTCAGGGGCAGCCTGGTACACATTACAGGTGTCAACCACCAGGAATTTTGCTCCTCAAAACACAATCGTTGTCGACACAAGCGTTAAGGTCGATTCGTTTGTTGTGGTTGGTCTCGGCCCCAGCATCTATTATTGGCGGGTTTTTAGTGCCGATTCGACCGATACAAGCGCATGGTCCGCGGTAAATGTTTTTGATAACGGTGTTCCCCCACCTCCCTCGCCGGTCGGCCCTCCGACACAGTCTTCAGATCGTCCTTCGCCTGTCGAGCTCTCGTGGTCGTCGTCATTCAGTGAGACTTCGCATGTTCAACTCGCAATTTATCGGGGCGACTTTGCGTTTTCTTCGGCCGACATAATCATAGACACGATGGTCACCAGCGACTCATTAGTGGTAAGTGGCCTAAGCATGGGGCAGACATACTATTGGCATGTGAGCGCGCAGAACAGTAATGGTTCCAGTTCGTGGAGCAGCGTTCAGACATTCTCGACCTCTTATCCACCCTCTGTCTCGATCCTGCAACCTAGTTACGGCGCGGATGTTCAGCCATCTGGGATCAGTTGTTCCTGGCTTGATGGGGTAGGCATCGTCAATTACGAATTCCAGCTATCGACGGACCCGTATTTCAACGGAACTCCCGTTGTGGATACCTTGGTCACAGGGACTTCCGTCAATTTGAAAACGCTTGCCCGGGGCGAAACTTATTACTGGAGGGTCAGAGGAGAGTCAAATGTCGGCGGGTATTGGGGAAGTTGGAGTAGTTCTACGTTCTATACCGTACCTTCTTCTCCGGTCCTTGTTGCCCCGGTTGACAGCTCGCAAGTCAGGCCGGTCAATTCGGTCCTGAAATGGAACGATATAACCGGAGGTATATTCTATGAAGTTCAGATCGCTCGCGATTCTAATTTCACTTCTGTCATAATCGACACAACCTCTCCGTCGGTGACCGATTCTCTGGTGATAGATTCTCTGTCGGCAGACTCCGTCTATTTCTGGCATGTTCGTGGGGGATCCAATACGAACGGATGGGGAGCGTACTCTACCACCCGCTTTTTCAGCACCGGTTCGTATCCTCCGCCAGCCCCAGAATTGATTGATCCCGCCGACAGCGCCGTCGTTTCACCTCTGGCGATTTTGTTTTCCTGGAACGGGGCGGTCGGATCTGAATATTATTTATTGGAGCTCTCAGAAGACTCAACCTTCGCGCGCTTGCAGCTGAACGATTCAGATGTAGTCGGGGACTCTCTATTAGTCGATTCATTGGACACTGGAAGAACGTATTTTTGGAGGGTGAAGTCGGGCTCTACAAAAACTGGATTCGGCCAGTTTTCGACAGTCGGAAGATTCTCCACTACGCCATACTTATTGGCGACGCCAATTCCGACTTCTCCGGCAGATAGCAGCGGAAACGTTACTACGAATCCGATTTTGCGTTGGGTCCCGGTACAACATGCCGCATTTTACCAGACACAGGTATCAACCAGTCCGTTGTTCGACACGCTTATCGTGAACGATACATCAGTGGTTGCCGACTCCGTTTCAGTCGGTCCGCTGGTCAGGAGTTTGAAATACTTCTGGAGAGTAAGGGGGGGGATAAGCGGCGAAAGATGGGGAAGTTATTCCGCGACCTGGAGTTTCACGGCTGAACCTTGGACGCAGCCTGGAACCGTTGTCGTAGACACAACCATGAGCTTTCCTAAATACTCGGATGTGTCCCGGTTCAAAACCACCGATTACAGGCTCTTCGGATTACCCGGCGCCGACAACGTGCCTATTCAAAATGTTCTCGGTGGTATATCGGGGAAGGATTGGGAGGCTTTCCTGGATAATGGTGACACTTCAAACTATTTCATCAGATATGATGGGTCGAACTCTTTCGACTTCGGAGGGGGAAGGGCTTTCTGGCTTGTCCATAATGGACCGCTGAAGATTGATACGACATTCATATCGGAGGGAGTCGATTCTATGGGGCACGTTAGAATCGCCATTCATGCAGGGTGGAATATTATCACTGATCCGTTCAATATCGCCGTACCGTGGGACTCCGTCAAAGCCCTGAACGGCAATCTTGCAGACCCGATATGGGGGTACGGCGGAAGCTTCTCCATTGCGAATTCGCTTCTCCCGCTCGAGGGATTCTATTTCTTCAACGCAGACAGCCTAAAATCTCTTTTAGTGCCTTACATTGAACCGATGGCCTCAAATTCTCCTGCGCTAAGGATGAATAGAATTTCGTCGGTGGGTGGTAGTTGGGCCATCCATGTCAAGCTTGAATCTGAAGGGATCACAGACAGTTCTGTTTGGTTTGGCGTTTCCAATCTCGCGCGCTCCGGGATGAACAACCTTGATGTGAGGAAGCCTGCCGCGCTTGGCTTTGAACCGTCGATTTACTTTTACCATCCCGATTGGGACAAGCACAATAGTAGCTTCGCAGACGAAATACATCCGTTGTTCTCGGATTCATCCACCTGGAACCTTACAGTCAATGCGCCTGCAGGCAAAGCCGCGATACTCACTTTCACCGGCGTTGAATCTGTTCCCCAATCGTTAAGAGTCTACCTGCACGATCCGGAGACAGGCGAGTGGGTAGATGTTAGCCAGACTTCTGCGTTTGATTTCGTTCCTCAAAGCGGGACCACGTCAATTACAATTCTCCTGGCGAATTCAAAAGTCGCGGAAAGCACGATCAGATCTCAAAGCGCGAGTTCATTCGAGTTAAACAACAATTATCCTAACCCATTCAATCCGACCACAATAATAAGCTATCAGCTTCCCGCCAGGACTTCGGTTGCACTGACGGTATACGATATTCTAGGCCAGCAAGTAACGGTGTTAGTCGACGGCGTTCAAGGTCCTGGGACACATGATGTGGTATTCAATGGATCCAGATTCGCGAGTGGAGTGTATTTCTATCGGCTGGTGGCAGGCGACCACGTGGCAACCCGAAAGATGGTATTAGTAAAATAGGATGGAAAAGGAAACACCAGTCACGTTAATTCATGCACCGTTCTTGAATCGATTTGCCCGGCACTTTAGAGTGCTTGCATATCTGACGGCATTTTTGACCGTATTGCTCACCGTTGCGCCCGCGTACCCGATGGGCTCGAATGAACCCGGTGTTCGCGTCTCTAACGTCCGAGCTGAAGTATCCGGACTTCGCGTAACTGTCAGGTACGATCTCGCGGGAAGTCCGCATAGAAGGTATAATGTTGCTTTAGTGCTCAGGAACCGGGACAACCCATCATTCCGGTATTTTCCAAAAACATTAAGCGGAGATGTCGGCGCCGGAGAATATGCAGGTAGGGATAAGGTAATAGAATGGGATATGAGCAGGGAATTCCCGCAGGGCCTGCAAAGAAACGGATACTTTTTCGTCGTAGTTGCTGAACAAGCTGGCGGATCATCGCATTCGGTCGGACTATTTACCTGGATCGGTGCCGCAGCAATT
>JAJYRM010000011.1:5482-56567 GCA_021794075.1 Bacteroidota bacterium
AGGCATCCCGATGCTTCTCATGTCGGGCCATGACGCCGAAGGAAACAATATCCCTTGCGAGAGAGAAATCGACCGCCTTTCCGATTCGATCATTCAAATTTTGGAAGGTGGAGGACAAATCTCTACCGAAGAGAGAAATAATGATGATGAAGCTCTGACGTCTGAACTAGAACAACTCTCTAACGAGATCGAAGACCGGGACAATATTGGCCTGGCAATAATCGATCCCCAAAACCTCAATGTACTCAGAGCGGATGATGCATTCTCCGCCATGATGGGCTTCCCCCGAAATGAACTCAAGGCGATGAGGTCTATAATGAGACTCATTGCCGCCGACGATATTATCGGATTCGAGAGATTCTTGTTTGGTATGAACCGTTTGGACGCAAATGGAAAGAGCATGACCGTAAGAGTTATTGGTAAAAACGGCCTGCTTAAGCAACTCGTTTTTACTGCCAAAGAATATTACCGGAATGACAAGAGAAGGATTGCCATGATAGCTCATGATTTACTTGACACCACAGGATTATCGTATGGCAATGAACCGCACTTCGATGCTCGACTGGATTCATCGTGTAATGTGGTGTTTGATTTGGATGAGAGAGGAGAAGTGAGAAGTTGGAACGAGGGGGCGTTACGTATGACCGGCTTTCGGGATTCGGAAATACTGGGGGCGGATCTGACGTTTCTACTCAAAGAAGATACAAATGCGCGAACGCTGACTGAGGCCTTCGTGAAGGGTACTGCAAACACGGAGAGAATCGAGCTGCCGGCCTGGATCAGCCGAAGGGATGGGGAGAGATTCGAGGCTTTTCTTACCCTTAAGAGACTGTTCGACGCGGTCGGAGCTCCTTCAGGGTTCTCAGTTCGCCTGGAGAAGAAGACCGCAGATGAAATTCTGGAAGGGAAGTTGCGTGAAAGGGAAGCGCAGCTGCGCTCTCTCGCATCCCATCTCCAGGCGGCACGCGAGGAGGAGAAAGCCAATATTGCAAGACAGCTTCACGACGAATTCAGTCAGACCCTTACGGCGCTGCGGATGGATCTTGCCATACTCGGAAGGATGGTCGCCAAGACAGTCTCTGAACCGTTTGGCCGCGCATCGCTTCTCGAGAAAGTATCTTCAGTATCCGAAATTCTTGAAACGGCGATAAGGTCTGCCCGTGACATGATAACGGAACTCAGACCGGCTGTGTTGGATGAACTTGGTCTCCTGACCGCCATTCAATGGCAAGTCCTTGACTTCGAGAACCGTACCGGTATCAATTGTCATATTACCAGACTCCAGCACGGCATATCCTTTGACCCCGTGATTTCAACAACCGCGTTTCGAATTCTTCAGGAGGCGCTTGACAATGTGAAAAGACACTCAGCCGCGACGGACGCTTTCATATCGTTGCAAATAATAGATTCTAGTCTTGTCCTGGAGATAACCGATAATGGCATCGGAATCGGCCCGGAAAAAATCAAGTCGCCTGCTTCCATTGGAATTATAAGTATAAGAGAGCGCGTCCATTCACTTGGCGGAAATTTGGAAGTCCGCGGCGAGACTGGACGAGGAACAACTTTGGTAGTATCAATTCCACTGTCTAGGTAACGTTTTTCTCAATGAAAGCGGCGTATGATAAAGATTCTCCTCGCTGACACTCACCCCCTCGTGCGTAAGATGCTGAAAGAGACTCTCGAAAGGGAGTCTGACATGAAAGTCATTTCCGAGGCGGAGAGTACTCGTCAGGTTATGGATGGATTGAGGAAACAGTTGCCAGATGTCGTACTGACTAGTCTTTCTCTTCCAGGGAAAGGGTCACTTAAAATGATCAAAGAGCTCAAGAGGCTCTATCCTGGATTGCCGGTACTCGTTTTGACGATGCATCCGGAAGAGCTTTTCCGAAGCGAAACAATGAGGTCAGGCGCATCGCGCTATTTGACGAAAGATGTACCGCCTGAGAAGATCATCTTGACAGTGCGTGAATTGATCTCTCCCACAGGATTACTATCGGGCTCAGCTCCTCAGGATTCTGCTGCGTCGGGGAAGGGCGCAAGGGAGCTCGGATTGTCGCGCGAATTTTTTTCCCGGCGCGAATTTCAAATTATATGCGCTCTTGCTGCGGGTAAGGAAGGTCCGGAGATAGCGAAGGATCTGAATCTCACCCTTCGGACGGTCAGCGCTCATCTGAGCAGGATAATGAAAAAAATGGGAATCGAATCGATGCCGGAGCTTAGACGTTGCGCAGCTGAAAGCAAATTGACGGCTTCTTAGAAGACCGAACAGATCTGAGCCATTTCGCGTTGCGTTGATCTGTAAGGCATAAGACCCGGCTCTCTTGTTTTTCGATTGGCCCTTTGTCGCAAAAACTTGATGCGCAATGATCCAAAAGGCACACAGATCTTTTTACCGCATCATCCCAGTTGAGATTTCGACGCCAAATGCACCTCCCTCCTTGCGCGGTAGGCCCATTAGTTTTCCGAGCTTTGTCGTCGAAGTTACGATATTAAACCATAGCTTCAGTCTCTTTGTCTGGAATCGGAGAAGGGGGAAACACCACGTGAAGGCCATTCATTTGAAATGGCGGATGGTTTTTAAGAGTGGTCTAGCAGCTATTCTTCTATCTCGAACCGCTTCAATTTATCGTACAGCGCTTTCCTACTCAATCCTAGTATAATCGCGGCTTTGGATTTGTTATTGTCCACGAACGACAACGTCCTTAGGATTATCGCCTTCTCTGCTGAGTCCAGCGAAGTGCCGAGCGGTATCGTTATCACGTCGGATGCCTGTTTGGTCTCCGCTAACCTCACTGGGAGGATGTCTGGCGTGACTGCATCCGTCGGAGAAAGTATCACCGCCCGTTCAACGAGGTTCCTGAGCTCTCTTATATTTCCAGGCCATTCATACTGCATAAGGAGCCGCATCGCTTCGTCGGAAATCGTCTTCAGAGCCTTCTTATGTTTCTGACAAAAATAGGTTAGAAAATGTGAGATCAAGTCTGGTATGTCTTGTTTTCTTTCGCGCAACGGGGGAAGGTGAATTTCGATCACGCTGAAGCGGTAATACAAATCAAGACGCATTTCGCCTGCGGCTATGGCCTGCTCCACATTTTTATTTGTCGCGGCCAGCATGCGAACGTCGGCGTTCATCTCGTTCTTTCCGCCGAGCCTGCGGAAGGCCTTTGTCTCGATTACTCTAAGTAGCTTAGCCTGAGTGTCGGTCTCCATTTCGGCGAGTTCGTCCAGGAAGAGCGTTCCCTTGTCGGCCATTTCCAAGTAGCCCGCCTTCTTTGCGGTCGCTCCTGTGAAGGCGCCCCCTTCATGACCAAAAAGCTCATTCTCAAAAACATCACGCGGGACAGCCGCGCAGTTGATCGCGATGAAGGGGAGATCTGCCCGTGGGCTGCTCATGTGGATCAAGCGGGCTACCACGTCCTTTCCTGTCCCGCTTTCGCCTGTGATAAGTACTGGAGTAGAAGAGTCCGCGACAAGCTGAATCATGGAATAAATCTCGCGCATGGCGGGGCTGTTCCCCACGAAGTCCACTCGCAGCTTCTTCGAACTAGCGTTACTTCTCGATGAAGCGCTTGCAGGAACCGTTTGTTGCGGCAGCTCTTTCTCTCTTCCGCCCAAGTCTGTGTATGCCATGATCCTTCAGTGAGTTGTCGTGGAATTTTGATGATTAGTCCGGTGAGGGTTGAAACGGCGCACTAAATCCGTTCCGGTCAGAAGTGCTCTTACATGGTCATGTGTAAGTTAACACTCATAAGCAGCATGCAATTTCCCCAGCGATATCCAATCGAGACTTATCCATTATTGTCCATCAACATTAATATGTGGCTAAAATCTTAACAATAGAGTCGTCTAATGAATTTTGTCTCACGATTTAGAGGGGGACGTCGTCATTTCTTAGGATGCGAAGCTACTGTTATGTAAAAAAAAGTTACGCCATTGAACATTACGACCCTTTGCGAGAACGTGGTCAGGATAGATGTTAATGTTTCCCGCCTATGTCGATGAGGCTCTTTTGTATGGCATATTTTACCAGCCCGACAATTTCATGTACGTTCAGCTTCTTCATGATATTCGTTCTATGGCTGTTTACGGTCGTCACGCTAAGGTGGAGCCTCTCGGCGATCTGTTTGCTGGTCAATCCTTCCGCTATCATCCTGAGGACTTCGGTTTCACGCGCAGTCAACTTTTCCTCATTGCTAATCTGGAAGGGGACGCGGTTCCGAGTGCTCCGGACCAGTCTGTCCAACAATGCTTTCGACACGTTCGAACTGAAGAAGGTCGACCCTCCCGCTACCGCGCGGACACCATCGAAAATCTCTTTCTTTTCGGCGTTTTTGAGCACATATCCATCTGCTCCGGCCAGTAAGAGTTCGTGGATATACTCTTCGTTCTCATGAATTGTGAGGATAAGGACCTTAGTATCGGGGAAGCGTTCCTTTATTATATTTGTGGCTTCAATCCCATTTACGTTGGGCATGGAAATATCAAGGACGGCTACGTCCGGGCGGTTTTCCTCAACTAGCTTCACTGCCTCAGCTCCATCGGATGCTTCTCCAACGATTGTGAATCCAGGATCGCTTTTGAAAAGCGATCTCAATCCATCTCGCACAATTGCATGATCGTCGGCAAACAGTATCTTAATTTTCTGCATCTCTGCCCTTGGGGTTGAGTGGTACCGTCGCGTGTATCGAAGTGCCCTTCCCCATAGAAGACTCGATAGTGAAATCCCCTCCGAGAAGTTCCGTCCGTTCGCGCATATTTATGAGTCCGAAATGTTTACCTGTTATTTTCTGATCCAAGTAAGTTGTGAGCTCAAATCCGGTCCCGTTGTCCGTGAAAGAGAGTGATAGCCTTTCCATCGACTCTGCCAGTTTCAAGTGAGCCGCCTTCGCTTTTGCATGCTTTCCGCAGTTTGTGAGAGCTTCTTGCGCTATCCTGTACAGCGCAATTTCCATGTCCGGATCGAATCGCTTATGCGGCGCGACATCTGTTTCGAAGTGAACCTGAACGCTATGGAGTTTTTCGCAATCCGAACAGAGGAGCCTCAGCGCGGTGACTAGCCCGAAATGATCGAGGGCCGATGGACGCAGATTATAAGATATGCTCCTTACCTCTGAAATCAAATTGTTTATTTCGGACTTGACCGACTTTAACCTGCGTGCGCTTACCTTCTTATTGGTGTCCACTGAGTCTTCAAGAACGCTCATTTGGATGTTCAGTGCAGTCAAGCGCTGGCAGATCTCGTCGTGGAGCTCACGGGAAATTCTCCGGCGCTCTTCTTCCTGAGCTCTTTGCGCGAGTTGAGCGTACCTCCTCAAATCTTCAGTTCGTTGGAGCTGATGCTCCCTTATTCTTTCTTCGCTGTTCTTTCTCTCAGTTGCGTCTCTTACCGCAACGACGGCATGAGTAACCGTCGAAAGATCGTTCTTGTACGGGTAGCAATCGACTTCAAGGTACCTCCGCCCGTCACTTTTTAGCTCGAACCATCCTTCATCCTTGACCTCATGACCGGATAGGCACTTTGAAATGCACAGCCCGAACATCTTTTTGAGCGCTTCGCTTTCTACCACCTCGTCGAACTTCTTTCCAATGATATCCTCTTTGTTCTTTGAAAGAGCTGAGCGGCATGCCTCGTTAACGGCTTCCAGTTTCATCTCGGAGTTTACCAACATCATCGATTCCTTCGAAGTGTTCACGATAAACTCGTATTTCCTCCTCAGTTCTTCAAGATTTCTCCTGTCCGTGATATCGCGCGAGTTGAGGATGACGAGTTCGGTGACGAAGGGGCTGTCAGGCACCTTCTTGCCGATCGACTCGATGATAAGCCAATCGCCGTTCTTATGACGGAACCTGTATTCAACACGGGCCGTGGAGTAGAGCGCGTCCGTGTTAGTCGTGAATAGCTCCAGGACGACGTCTACGTCGTCTGGATGGACAAATTCAAGTATGTTTCTACCGGCCAGGTCTGAGTGGGAATATCCAAGCACACGTTCGCCAGAAGGGCTCACATACATTAGCGTGCCCTCCCGGTCGAGGATAGTGACGATGTCCAGGGCGTTTTCAATCAGCGATCTGAAATATTTCTCGCTCTGGAGCAGAGCTTCTTCTGCATCCTGCCTCTCGTTTATCTGAACCTTCAAAGAAGAGGCAAGCTCCATGAACCCTCTTGAAGTCATTTCGAACGGCGACACGAATTCAGAGAAGAACTGATCGGCGTCGCTTATCGCTTTGCCGTGAAATTCCTTCTGAAGCCGACTTAAGAGGTCGAGCAGGACGTCGGCATGTAGTTGGGTAAGGTCAAGAATGTTCTCCGCCTGGTCGAGCGCCTTTCTTCCCAGCTCGTATGCTCTGTACAAGTCCTGCTCTCTTCCGGATGTAATATAGCTTTGCATCGCGGAGATATATTCCAGTCTGAAGTCGTCGGTGAGGGCGCTGATAGCCATCCGGGTCTCTCGGTTTTTCGGTCTGATGTCTGTTACGCTTCGATATGGTTTTCCACCGCGTATCCGCTGGGGAAATAACCTGTCGTCATAACTCTAATGTTGGATATGTGAAAGATTTGATATCTGAAGGATTGTCCTGACGGAACGATGTCCCGTAGACGGCCTTTTCTTAGATTGTTTACTGGAGCTTGTTAGGGTTCTGCTTCAAATTACATGGCTCTTCAGGAGCCACTTTCTCATTATAACCGTTGTGCCTCTCCCGTTCGCCGATTCCAGCTTAAACTCGTCCATGAGCCTCCTGGTACCGGGTAATCCCAGCCCGCGCCTGTTACCAGTCGAGTAACCGTCACTCATCGCCAAAGTAATATCAGAAATGCCAGGTCCGTTGTCATGTGCCTTTATTTCAATACCATGCCTTTCGTCCGACTCGACGACTTGGATGAACATTTCGCCTGACTCAGCGTAAATAACGATGTTTCTCGCGATTTCAGAAATGCCAGTGGCTATCCTCGTCAAATCAGTGACAGGGAATCCTATCTCTTTTCCAATGCGGCGCCCATGCTCTCTTGCCATTATTATATCAGAATACGAACCTATAACTAACCGCACGCAGTTTTCCATCTCTAGCCTCATGCTTTCGTTATTCATCGACTGTCTTAGTAGAAATTAGCCCCGTTCAGACTATGCCTTGGTGCGCTAAGGTTTGGCCTCAAAACAATTTTGGGTCGTCAAAATCTGCAAGGTGCTTCATACATCAAGTATGAACAGATGGAAATGCTTTGAAGTTCAAAATTTCTAATGAAAATGTTGTCAACCCTTTGATAAATATCGCATGTGGAATGATATTTGACATTTGATTTTAGTCGTAGAGACGATTATCCTTACAGGAGTCGCGAAGCGTGATGCGCGTCCCGCTTTCCAGTCAAGACGGCCTTAGCCGCGTCAAAACAATCGTGAGCTTGTTCATGGGAATGATTCTTACGGAGGGATGTCAACGTGGAAGAGCATATCAGGAAAGCTATCCAAATCCTTTACTCGTACGCATTCTTGTTAGGATTGGCCCTCATCGGCCTGAGTTTTTTCCGGGATCCGTCTCCTCAACAGGAAAGCTATCTGACTTTTTATACTGATTCAATTCTCAGTGAATCAGGCAACTGGCTTGGCTATATCCTTTCTCTGGTTCTGGCTGCGGGGCTCCTCTATTCGCTTATCGGACGCATCAAGGGCGCTGTGAAAGGAGATCGCGGGCTGCAGGCGGATTCAACCGAAAGAGTAAACTCCAAATACTCCAGACTTCGACAAGGTCTAATCAATCTGGTCAAATTGGTGATCCCCGTGTCTCTAAATTTGATTCTGTTTTCATACATCGTTGGCCATATCAACTTCATCAATCGGAATCGGTTGATCGACACGACGCTCGCGTCTGTCGACCATTGGCTGACGGGGGCGTACCTGTTTGTCAGCCTTCAAAATCTGAAGCTCCCCCTTTGGTTTGTGAAAGGGGTGATTCTTTCTTTCGCAAATCTTCCTCTCTTCATGGTCTTCTGCGCAGCGGTGGCATACTTGAAGGATAAACTTGTCTTTTCAAAGTACGCGGTAGCCTTCTTCACGAGTATTGTGTTAATGGTGCCGATCTGGCTGTCGGTTCCCGTCATGAGTCCGCAGGATAGATTCATAGACAACGTTTATAATCTCGCGGATCCGCCGCGAATATCTTCGGCGCTCAATCATTACGAGCCAATGCATCCGGTCAAGTCTTTTCTTAAACAAATGCGGTTGTCAAAAGTCGGCCTCGTTGATATGCCGACGACGACCTTTCCTAGTTCGCACGCGGCTTGGGCCACGCTGGTGCTCATATATCTATTCGAGGCAAGTTCGATTGCCGGTATCCTTATGGCTCCGTTCCTGATTTTGTCCACATTCGGGACTTTTTATCTCGCCCAGCACTACTTTGTAGACGCGCCTACGGGAATAATCATTGGACTCCTGTCGGTTCTTATATCTTCCGGCTTTTTTAGGAAATGGGAAGCGGACCGGTAATGAGAGAGGACAATCTCGTCCCCCCGCTGAAGTTTGTTTCGGGACAGGCGTAAGTTATCTTGTCGAAGTGGTCTGACGTTTCACGGCTCGCTTCAATAAGCATCTCAAAGCCGAATATTTAATTTCATTCTTTCACTATTCACACTTTTGCTCCCCGCATACGGTGTGGAGAAGCCTAATGAATCAGGAGTAGAACGAAGCCATGAGAACATTGGATAATTCGTTTTCAAACGGATGGAAAGTTACGGGGGAACGCCACTCATACCTCTCGGCGTCCAGCCACGGCGGAGTGAGACACGGAGCCGCTTCCGTTGCACACCGCCTCGCTACAGCTCGCGGCGGCTTGTTTATCGCCTCGCTTCTGATTCTCCTTCTGACTTGTTTACGGACCTCGGCGTCCGCTCAGATCAGGGAAGTGCTCGATTTGTCCGCGAACTCGAAAGGGTGGTTTGAAGGCTTTCGGAAAAATCTCGGTGGAAACGAGTTCCCTTATTTCACTTTCAGGAGTGACGTTACCAAGGGACTTTTGACGCGATGCACGGACGGAAAGATGACAATAGAGTGGGAGACCGCCAAAATCCCGACGGATTGGGACAAGAAGGAAGCGGGATTCTTGTGGATAGCTGCGGTCAATCTTACATCGCAGCCGGGGACTTTCGATGTCTCCGTGAATGGCGAGAAACGGTTTGAGATCGTCGCGTCAAAGCGGAAAGATTGGACCTTGACCACCAAAGACGGCGGAAAGCTCGCCTTCACTACAGTCCAGACAGATCAGTACGGTGACGCGCATGGATATATGTCTCTGCTCGCGCCTGCATCTTGGCTGCGGAAGGGGGAGGGACAGGTCATAAGCATTACGGGCCAGGCACAAAATCAAAACACCTGGGTCATTGTTTTTAGGGCGAAGGACGCGCTCTCTTACCTGCACAACTCCGTCGCAAAGAATGTCTGGATGGAAATTGACTTTGTGAAACGTCCCGACGGCATCGAGGGCACCGTGCGCGCCCCGCTGACGCTCGCGGACGACACGGTTAGATATCTTTCCGGTAGGAACGGGGGGGATTTAATACTCTCCGGTAAATCAGGTCAGGCAATAGGTACGATTTCCCTCCCATCGTCGGCGATCAACAGCCGGTTCGATCTGTCGGATTCACATGGTGAGATCTTTCTTTTGAAATCTCTCGGGCAGGAGGGAAGAACGACGTGCCTTCTCTCAAATTCCATCCTGGTGGATGAAAGCAGGAATGAAGGAGGAGTGCTCCGCATTACCGCTCGCAGAAACTATGACCCGAAGCTTGTCTCTGGGCTTGACAGCCTGTCATCCACGGATCTGGCTAACGGGAAGATTTATCTGATGAATTCGAGTCACCAGGACATTGCCTGGATGGACTCGCCGGAGAAATGCGAAATTGACCGCGACACGATGCTGGTCACGCCGTTACTCAAGAAGGTGGTACAGGACTCAAGCTATCGATTTGATCTGGAGGAATCATTGATCCTGAGAGAGTACATCTCGCGCCACCCGTCAAAGAAAAATCTTATCGGGAAGTTGTTGAGGGACGGACGTATCTCCTGTGGGGCAAACTTCACGCAGCCATACGAAGACATGTATTCGGGCGAATCGTTGGCGCGACAAATATATTTCGGCGCGAAATGGCTGGAGGACGAATTTGGTTATTACCCCAAAGTCTATTGGAGCGAAGATGTCCCGGGTAGGACGCCGCAGATGATGCAGATACTTAGGAAGTCCGGCGTTAAATATATGATGATAAGCAGGATGCAAAAGGGACTTTACAGATGGTACAGTCCCGATGGATCGTACGTGACGATGTTTTCGCCTGGTCACTACGCCGACGCATTCACGCCGCTCCACAAGGGTTTCTATTCCGCGGCAGGGTTCCTGGCAGGAAATTCACTGTACTTCAAGAAATTCTATTCTTCGAATACCAAGTCTCCGGTTATGCCTGTTCTTTCCGACTGGGATATGAGCACGCCGCAGGATTACACTCGTTTGATAAGCGACTGGGACAATATAGGGGAGCGTCGTCTCGGCAATGGCGACATCGTCCCGATCTCAGTCCCGAAAATTAAGATCGCGACCGCAACCGATTTTTTCCGCGCGATGCTTGCCGACAAGCCGAAGCTGAATGTTTTGTCGGGCGAACGCCCCGACGTGTGGGTTTACATCCACGGACCATCGCACGAGAAAGCCTTGACCGCCAGCCGCGAGGGGGACATCCTCCTTACCGAAGCGGAAAAGTTCGCGACGGCAAACGCTCTGCTCGACGGCTCTTTCAGGAATTACCCGGCGGATCAGCTAAGAAGAGCATGGGAAGCCAAGGTGTACCCCGATCATGGATGGGGAGGCAAGCATGGGGATATCACCGACGATACGTTTCGCCGAAAATTTGATTACGCGAGGAGCGTAGGGAAAAAGGTGCTCGGCGAGAATTTGGACGAGATCGCTTCGAGAGTCAGAACTGAAACCGGGAAAGGTCGCCCGCTCGTCGTATTTAACGGGATGAACGCTGAGAGGACTGACCCGGTTTCGGTGGTGGTCAGGTTTGACGAGGGGCGGGCCCGCGATGTCAGCATGTTTGACGCGAGTGGGAATAAGCTCGAGTGTCAGTTGAGCGATAAGACGAACTACCCTGATGGATCCATCCGTCGGGCGAAGATACATTTCATCGCGCCGAATGTCCCGCCGATTGGCTATGAAACGTTTTACATGCGACCTGTTGTGACGAATGCCGCCGAAAGGATTCCCCCATTTACTGGCGAGGTCCAGACAGAGTACTATAAACTTAGATTCACAAATGGCGGCCTTGCATCTATATATGACAGGCAACTGAAAGTCGAGCTGATCAACTCGCGTGAGTTTGCCGCCGGCGAGGTGTTCACAATGCACTCGGAGGGGACGGGCGCGGGAGAGTTTGCCGACATACAGCAGCCCGACACTACCGGATTTGATCGGACCGGAGCTTACACTACGCAGTGGAAGATTGTGAATGATGGAAAAGTTTACACTACCTACGAATATCGCCAGAAGATTCGTTATGCTGTCGTGGATGAACGAATTCGCGTTTACCATCAATTGAAACGGATCGATTTCAACGTCGCGCTTCTGAATTGGCAGGGAGTACTTTACCGTGAATTCAGAATGGCCCTCCCGCTAAACATGAAGCACGGAGAGGTTTCGTATGAGGTGCCTTTCGGAGCGGTCACGGTTGGCAAGGGTGAGATTGCAGGAGCTGCCGGCGAGCGGTACACGACCCCGTGTAGTGAAGTCCACCCGCGAGGAATCCAGAACTGGATCGGCGCGGATGGCCGCAGATTCGGCGTTACCATGAGCTCTTCCGTTGCCGTGGCGGATTGGATCGATCCGACAGGCAAGTCGCACTCTTATCCGATTTTACAGCCTATTCTTCTAGCTTCAAGGGAAAGCTGCAATCCCGAGGGCAACGAGTATTTGCAGACTGGGGATCATTACTATCATTTCTCAATTACCTCGCATAAACCGGGATGGCTGAACGGTGAAACGTTTGGCCGCGGCGCGAATGAAAGCTTGATCGGTGTTTGGGCGGATCATCGATATGCGGATGCCACTCTCGGAGAATCCATGAGCTTTTTCCATACCAATAGTCCAAACGTGCTTGTCTCGACTGTTAAGAAGGCAGAGGATAGGGACGCCGTCGTCGCGCGGATCGTGGACATGGAGGGTAAGGATAGGACTGTCAAGTTCATCAGTTTCAAGCCGATCCGCGACGCGCATCGGACCAATTTAATCGAATCAAAGGAAGGCCCCCTTCCATCAAAGAAAAACGAAATTGAAATAAGACTTGGACACAACTCAATAGATACATTTGAATTTAAATGAGATGTTTGGAGCGCCTTACTATTTGCTCTGCATGCTGTCCGGCATCCTGACGGCCACGAGTTTCCCTCTGGCTGTGACGGTACCGTTCGCGAATACGCTTATTTCTGAAATCACTTTTCTCCCCTTCAGCTCGAGTATCTTTCCTTTGAGTTCCAGCTCGATCCCAAGCGGGGTAGGTCTCAGGTAATCGACTTGAAGCGAAGCGGTAACGAAACGGAGAGGCGGCAGACTCCCGGGCTCCCTTCCTTCGCTTCGATATGTTGCCAGCGCCGCCGTTCCCGTACCATGACAGTCGATTAAAGAGGCGATCAGTCCTCCGTACACGTAACCGGGGACCGCGATGTGATATTCCTTTGGCGTAAAACGCGCGAGTGTTTCCTCGCCGTCCCAATAGCTCTTTAAGTGATGCCCCTGTTCATTGAGTCTTCCACAACCGTAACAATAGCTGAGTTCTTCAGGATAGTAGTCCTGTACTCCTTTGGGTTCCATCTTGTCCTCCTGACAATTGTCTTAGTGCTTCCCATTGTTCTGCTTCAATTTCCGGCCCGTCGCGTGGCGATCATCATCTCCAGCGAACAGCTTCTCGACACGATTTAGGTGTGTGCGATCATGAATTTACCTGGTCTAAATTACAAAATTGGGAGTGAAGTTGTCCACCGACTTCTAAAGCATTCATTGGCTTTTGATAAATATAGGCGCGGATGAAAGCTCTTGGAGAAATGCGGACCGATATTTAGATTACAACAGTTCGCCCACTGAGCAAGCGGCATTTTGTTATTCAATTCTAAATCATGAGTCGTAAATGCAGGATACCTATGCGGTGCGGACTGCTTAGTGATCCCGCAAAGACACCTAATTGACCGCGGCCGGCAAGCCGCAGGCGGAAGTCGTGAAGAGAAGAGCCAGCAGAACCACCGCATTGTTACGAAACTGGTTGATACTTTCCTCAATTCTCACCGTTTGCCTTACAACCGGAGGGTTTCTTTACTACGGAATCGAGAAGAGAAGAATCCTTATCGAAAAGTATAGAGACATAGAATCTATAATCAATCTCGAGACAAAGGAGATAGAGCGGTGGCGAATTGAGCGGCTGGCGGACGCGCGTGAGCTTGCCAATAGCCCGCTCATTGGCGCTTCAGTGCGACAGTGGGTTCGCAATCCTAATGACGAAAGGTTGAAGACGCTTCTGGAGAGGCAACTTCGGCTTGAGCGAAGACTCACTCTCTATTCAGGCGCATTCGTGGTCGATACCAATGGTCAAACCGTTATAGGAAGGGGCGTAGGACTTCCTCGCATCAACAATTCTGAAATGAGTGCGTTCAATGAAGTCCTTTCAAGTGGAACTCCCGCCATCGGTGATTTCTTTCGCACGTCTGGCGGCAATGTATGCATAGATGCTTTTGACGCTGTCAGGAACAGACATGGTCGCTCCGTTGCGGTCATCGTATTGAGGACAGCCGCCAGCAATTTCCTGTTCCCATTAATAGATACCTGGCCGATAGCGACGAAGTCTGCGAGATCCATACTTGCGGAGAGACTCGGAAATAATGTCAGGATAATTTGCGGACCAGGTTCAGATGGGCGAGCTACGGTGATGAAGTCATTTTCTCTCATGGATACGAACCTGGTTGAAGTGAAAGCGGCGTTGGGATACGCTGGAAAATTCGAAGGAGAGGGATTGAAAGGTCAGCAGATTCTCGCCTATTTGCGACCGATCCCGGAGACCCCATGGTTCTTTGTCGGCCAGATGGACTTGAGTGAAATACTCGCCGAAGCGAATTTTCGCGGTGGAATGGTCGGTCTAATTGTTTTATTGACCGTTGGGCTTGCCGTTTTTGGGACCGCATACGCGTATCGGCGCGAGGAAGCGGCGATTTACCGGGAGTTACTTAGTGTTAAGGGCGAGCACCGTAAGGACACCGAGAAGATGGAGCGTCTCGGGACAATTGTAAAATTCTCTGACGATGCAATTCTCGGCGGGACACTCGATGGAATAATTACGAGCTGGAATGTTGGGGCGGAACGAATTTACGGATACAGCGAGTATGAGGCGGTAGGTAAATCTATTGGTTTTCTATCGGCGCCAGGGCGCGAAGGGGAAGCCTCACGAATTCTTACCGACATTCGTAATGGAAAGCCAATCCGCCGTTATGAAACGATCAGGAAGCGGAAGGATGGCACGATAATAGACGTCTCCCTAACGGTTTCTCCGATTATTAATGCTGAGAATACCGCTGAAGGTTTTTCCTCCGTCTCTAGGGACATCACCGATCTCAAGCGAGCGGAAAACGATTTGGCACGCTTTTTTGACCTCGTGCCTGACCTGGTGGCCATAGTGGGTTCTGGCGGATACTTCAAGAAACTCAACCCGGCCTGGCAAAGAATCTTGGGGTATACCTTAGATGAATTATATTCGGAGCCGATCACGAGCTTAATAAACCCGGCGGATGTTGAGAGGACTTTGGAGGAAATTCAAAGGCAGCTAGATGGATTTCCGACGTTGAATTTTATAAACAGATACAGGTGCAAGGACGGAGCATACAGGGTCCTTGAATGGCAGGCGGCTCCTTCTCCTGACGGGGAGAACCGTTATTTAGCGGGCAGAGATATTACGGAAAGACAGGAGGCTGAGAAGGTGTTAAGGCTCCAATCAAGCGCTCTGCAGTCGGCATCAAGCGCCATTGTCATAACCAACCGAGCGGGGGAAATAAATTATGTGAACTCCGCCTTTACAAGACTGACCGGCTACACCGGCGAGGAGGTGCTTGGGCGGAACCTAAGGATCCTCAAATCCGGAAAGCAGCCAGAGTCGTTCTATGCCAATATGTGGTCTACCATTACCGCGGGCGCGGTGTGGCAGGGGCAGCTTGTGAACAGGAGGAAAGACGGAACACATTACATGGAGGAACAAACAATAACTCCGGTCCGGGCAGAGGCAGGTGGGGGGATAACTCATTTTATCGCAATTAAGACTGACGTAACAGAACGCATTGAGGCAGAAAGGAAGCTCAGAGAATCCGTATCGCAGCTGCATGAACTCAGCGAAAGGATTGAAAAAGTCAGAGAAGATGAACGGAAGGCTTTATCGCATGAAGTCCATGACGAGCTTGGACAGATTCTGACCGCGGTGAGAATGAGCATTGTTAAACTTAACGATTACAGAAACAAGCCGGGTACTAAGTTTGAGAACGAAATGATGAAGGCGATCAGCAGCGTGGATGACGCTATTAAATCTGTTAGAGACATTGCCGGCAGGCTCCGTCCCGGTGTCCTCGATCTCTTGGGCCTCATTCCTGCTATCGAATGGCAGGTGGATCAGTTCAGGCAGCAATACGGCATCTCTTGCTCTCTCCGAGTTCCAAAGGAGGAGAAAAAAGTAGACGATGAAAGAGCCACTGTCCTTTTCAGGATCCTCCAGGAAGGACTGACGAATATCGCCCGACACGCACGCGCAGGGAATGTGGCCGTCACGTTCTCGGCTGGCGAACACGATTATAAGATGGTAATTTCTGACGACGGCATCGGCATCACCGAAGAACAGGCTAATAGTCCTCACTCTTTCGGTCTAATGGGGATTAAAGAGCGTTTGAGGCCACTCGGAGGGAATTTCATGATCCGCCGGCGCCCCGAAGGAGGTGGCACGGAAATAAGAGTCGATTTGCCAAAAAGTATCCATTGAGAGGAAATCTTGACAGCTAGAGTTCTGATTGTTGACGATCACCCATTGGTGAGGAAAGGCCTGATTACCGAGTTAGCCGACGCCTCCGATATTGTCGTGGCGGATGAGGCCAGTGATGGTTACGAGGCCATTACAAAGGCGCGCCAACTTAAACCAGACCTTGTGCTCCTTGATATTTCGCTTCCGGGAAAGAACGGTCTTGAAGTATTGAAAGACTTACAGTCCGAAATGCCTGAAATTAAGGTCCTTGTTCTTACTGCCTTTCCCGAAAGGCAGTACGCGGTCCGGTGTCTGAAGAGCGGGGCCAAAGGCTACATAACGAAGGATTCTGCTTCAACGGACCTTGTCAAAGCTGTCAGAAAGGTCATGGCCGGAGGTAAGTTCATTAGCGCTTCTTTGGCGGACCTTCTCGCGTCAGAATTGGGCACCGATCCTCATCGGCTTCCTCACGAGGAGTTGTCAGACCGCGAGTACGAGATCCTCTGTCTGATAGGCGAAGGAAAGAACGTTACAAAGATTGCGGACATTCTCAATCTGAGTATTTCCAGCGTGAACACTTACCGGCGCCGGATTCTCGTGAAAATGCGAATGGAAAGCACCTCTCAACTAATTCGATATGCCCTCGACAATAATCTTAGCTTAATAAGGTAATACCCCTCCTTAGTTCGGATAATCAACACATTCCCCGGCGGCGATAACCCCAGTCGTGTCGCATTTTTTGCGACACTCAAACTGAGAATTTCGCTATCATGCCCAATTTCGCTAACTCCGATGAAATAGAAATAGCCGAGAGCTCCAAGCCTGACTTGTAGTCACGGCGAGCGATGAAGGTCTATGAGAACTGTTGAAACAAGACGTCAGATGTGATCCGCGACTATATGATCACGAATTCGCTCGTCCGGGCCGAACGGCAAAGAGATTTGCAGGGCGCAAGCCGTAGCGGTCCAACGAGTTGGGAGACAATAGAAAGGAGTGATGCAACTTGTGTAACGACCTCATAGCACGAATGTCTAGCCTCGCATCGGATAGCGTGGAGGGTGAGGCGTGTCGATCTGTATTCCGCGGATGCGACTGGCCATCAACGGGAGACTCGAATTCCGGGCGTTGACAATGGCAATCCCTTTCCAAGAAAGTGACAGTCAGCCTTCCGGCTTGGCGGGAACGCCAGAAATGGCTGCCGTCATTTCAGAAATCTCCCGTCATTTGGAAATACTCAAAGCGATGATGCACACAAGCGAGAGCGGTTTTCTTTCAGTCGGCTCCCATCTTCAAAGGATTCACTTAAGCACGCAGGAAATCTCAACAAAACTGTCTGAGCTGATGAAGAAATACTCGGAAGAGACCGGCACGCAATCTTTGAACCAGCTGCGGGTGTTATCTGAAAGAGCAGCAAACCAGCTCAGCTCATTCAACGCATTCTCAATGAAAGCGGTCTCAAACCTGAAAGAATTGGAGGAGCCTCTGGCTTCGTTACCGGATTCGCTACGCGACTTTGACAGAGTTGTCTTGCGCCTGAGGAAGATGGGGATTATAGCGCACATTGAAGCGGCGCGTATCGGGGATGAAGGGCTTGACTTCGTACGACTCGCTGAGGCGGTAACGGCTTTGGGAGAGCAGATCACTTCCAAGGCTAAAGATGTCCGCTCTTACGTCAACGGAGTTAACGACGTCATCGGATTAAATAAGCGAAAAATGGAGAGCATGATAGGAAGGCACGGTGAGGTGACCAGCCACGTTACCAGTCACATGGCATCAAATCTTTCCGTGCTGACGGAGAAAAGAGAATCAATTCAGCGGGTCGCCGTCGCGATTGCGGAGAAATCAGATGAGGCCGTTCGCAACGTTAACAACATAGTTCAATCAGTCCAGTACCATGACATCACGCGTCAGCAAGTAGACCACGTCATTCAGTCGCTGGAAGCAATAGGAAGCGAAGACACCGTACTTGAGATTGTTCCGATCTGCGAGATACAAGTGGCGCAACTGAAACGCGTTGGGATGGAATTCGAACGGGCAATTTACTCGATAGAGGCCGCGTTGAAGGAGCTTTCCGCGGCTGTCAGCGAAATGTTTACAGAGTCTGTCAACATAACGAGCTCGACAAAGGTCTCGGGACGGTCTTTTATCGATGAAGTGGAGAGCGGGCTTGAGATTGTGAGCGCGACAATGACTGAAGATCAATTCGCCGTTGATGAGCTCGCGTCATCTCTAAGGCAGATCAGCGAGAACATACGTAAAATGAGGTCCTTCATGGATGAGATGGCCGAAGTAGGATCCGAGATTGAACTACTCGCTCTCAATTCTCGAGTGAAAGCCGCAAGGACAGGTGGCGGTGCGACGCTCGGCGTAATAGCCGAGTCGATCGAGAACCTCTCCGTTGCCACGCTTCGGCTCGTGGATGAGGTCCTCCTAAGGATGTCCGATATGGTTACCGCGTCGAAGGAGCTGGTGGACGACCATGCGATAGAATCGGTAACCAATCACGCGGAAACTGAGATAAGAAGCATAATTGACCAGCTGAGGAGGATCGTCGTTGCGTTCCATGAAAACAACGCGATTAGCAATCGGGTTTTTGTCGAGACTCAAGAAATGTGCTCCGCAATAGTCGGTCAGTTACAGATGCTCACGTCCGAGATCGTCAGAAATCAGGAGATTGCCTTGACGCTTGTTGAGACCGCGAGCGCGCTTGAACAAGTCGCGAGCGAATTGCGCCGTAGCGTGCCGGACTCGTCGCGGCTAATCATTGATGAAAGACTTGAAGAAATGCGCAAAAATTACACAATGGAAACTGAAAGGTCCACTTATAGTTCCGTCATGAATGGTAGTGCGGATCAAAGGGAGTCGCTTGTCGAATCAACAGGGTCCATCGAATTATTCTAAGAAATGGAACAGTCTATGTTACCTATTTTACGGGAGCAAAAGCGATGTCGAAAGTGATCATGACCGTGGATGATTCCACGAGTATCCGGCAAATGGTGGCTTTCACACTTGGCGGGGCGGGATACCAGGTCATAGAGGCTGTCGACGGGAAGGACGCTCTCGACAAGCTGGGCGACTCGAGTACAATTGACATGCTCGTTACCGATCTCAACATGCCGAACTTGGATGGAATAGAGCTCGTGAAGGGGGTCAGGGCCCAGCAGCGTCACAAGTTCATACCGATTCTGCTTCTGACCACCGAATCGCAGGAGACTAAAAAGCAGCAGGCGAAGGCTGCCGGCGCGTCAGGCTGGATCGTAAAACCATTTAACGCGAACCAGCTTATCGATGTAGTCAGAAAGTTGCTGAAATGATGGACCGAAACCAACAAGCATTCATCGAAGAAGCAAGGGATCTCCTCTCTGGCCTGGAGGATTCGCTACTGGAAATCGAGCACGATCCCCTGAACAGTGAGCTGGTTGGAAAGATCTTCCGGGCGATGCATACTATCAAAGGGGCGAGCTCCATGTTTGGGTTCGATGCCATCGCCTCATTCACTCACGATATCGAAACTGCATTTGATGCCGTCAGGGAGGGGGTTGTTGCCGTCACACCGCAGCTGGTGTCCATGACGCTAGCTAGCCGAGACCATATATCGGCCCTTCTCTCTTCTGCGGAATCCGAGGTCGAGCCGGACCTCGAACTGACGTCAGCGGGGGATGAGCTCCTGAAGCGTTTTCGTGAGTTGGTCCCTCAGACTCCACCTGGAAAAACAGATACAGGCAGTCCACACGACGTGAAGCAGATGATGCCAGAAACGAATCAACGGGCCGCACTTTACAGAATTCACTTCAAGCCGCCTGAAAACATCTTGCTTCGCGGTTTGGACCCGATGAACCTTATTCAGGAATTAGCAGCCATGGGTGAGGAACGGCATGTCGTCCATTCTGAAGAGACCTCGCCTGATGAATCGCGGGCTGACTTATGCCATTCAGTCTACGATGTTTTGCTTTCTACATCCCACCCTCTGGAGAGCCTCCAGGACGTGTTCATATTCGTTGAGGAAGACAGCGAACTCCGCATCGAGAAACTGGCGGACGCTTCTGCTTGCGATAAAGATGTCTGGCAGCGGCTCATCGAAGCAATGCAGGCCTCAAAGGGTGTTCCCACGTCGGTGCTGATATCGATGATTAAAGAAGCACACCAAATTCATCAGCGCGTAAGGAATGAGAGTTCGACCTATGGCGGTGCCGGTGGACAGCATCCAGATCTGAAGAGCGCACAGAGTATCAAAGTGCCATCGGAACGGCTCGATAAACTCGTGAATCTGGTCGGGGAGCTGGTTACGGTGCAGGCCCGCTTGACACAAGCTGCTGTGAACCTATCCGACCCGTCTTTGACTCAAATCGCAGAGGAGGTAGAGGCGCTCATTTCTGAGCTTCGCGACAACGCCATGAGCATCCGGATGGTCCCGATAGGAACTACCTTCGGACGCTTTAAACGGCTCGTTCGCGATTTGTCGGCAGAACTTGGGAAAGAAATCCAGCTTGTGACTGAAGGTGAAGATACAGAGTTGGATAAGACGGTCATCGAGCGGCTTGGCGATCCTCTCGTCCACATGATAAGGAATTCCATCGATCACGGCATCGAGTTACCGGCGCAAAGGGAACAGGTAGGGAAGGCGCGCGCCGGAACCATACGACTCTCCGCCTCTCATTCTGGGACGAGCGTCAAGATATCGATCTCCGACGATGGCGCGGGCTTCGATACGGAGGCAATTCGTCTAAAGGCGGTTATGCAGGGCATGATCGACCCCGATGCGACTCCGACAGAACAGGAGCTCCTTTCGATTGTGTTCGCACCAGGGTTCTCGACTGCGAAAGAAGTGACAAGCGTTTCGGGCCGCGGAGTCGGCATGGACGTGGTTCACCGGAGCATTGAGGAACTCGGAGGGCAAATCGAAGTTTCTAACTCTCCGGGTAAAGGAGCGACGATAACACTTAAGCTTCCTCTAACGCTCGCCATCATCGAGGGACTGCTTGTCAAGGTTGGGAGTGAGTTATTTGTGTTACCCCTCGCGTCAATCAAGGAGTGCGTTGAATTGCCGGCGCTCGAACAACGCCGTGGGAAAGGAGGCCAGCTGATCAATGTCCGTGGCGAAATAATACCCTACGTGAGACTCCGCGATTTCTTCGGGATTACTGGTGAAACTTCGACTTACGAGTATGTTGTCATAACTGAAATCGACGGTAGACGATGCGGGTTCGCAGTCGATGCTGTCCTTGGCGAACATCAAATTGTCATAAAGTCCCTTGGTCTTATGTATAAAGACGTCGAGGGAATTTCAGGCGCAACTGTCCTGGGGGATGGAACCGTTGCCCTTATAATCGATATCCCGCCCCTTATTGCCGTCGCTGTACGTGAACGGGAACGGCTCGTCCGGTTTGAAACGATCGCTGGCGACGACAGCAGGAACAAGAGAAACTAAAACATAAAACCAAGGAGAAATTCCTATGAAATCTGATCCAGCAACAAGGAAGTCATCCGGCAAGAAGGCCGATTCCGGGCAACAACTAATGATGGCGGAAATTATTCGGCTTACAGAAGCTGCGAAGGCAGGGCACCTTTCTGAGCGAGCGGATCTCAGTAAGTTCGACGGTGAGGCGAGGGCGCTCCTCCTCGGAGTGAACGAAATGCTTGATTCAGTAATAAAGCCTCTTGACGTCGCGGCCGACTATGTGGACAAAATCAGCAACGGCGTCATTCCTCAGAAGATTAACGATTCATACAACGGTGATTTCAATACTATCAAGAATAACCTGAACAAATGCATAGATGCCGTCGGAGGACTCGTTTCAGAAATGAACTTCATGTCTCGCCAACACGACCTTGGCGATATCGACATCGTAATTCCGAGCGAGAAGTTTCAGGGAGTTTACAGGGAGATGGCCGATGGAGTGAACAAAATGGTTGGCGGTCATATCGCCGTCAAGAAAAAGGCGATGGCCTGCATCGCGGAATTCGGGAAAGGTAATTTCGATGCACCACTCGAGAAATTTCCGGGTAAGAAAGCTTTTATTAACGATACGATAGAGGCGCTTAGAGCAAACCTAAAGAAAGTCAACTCGGAGATCGGCCAGCTTGTCAAAGCCGCCGCTAATGGTGAGCTCGACAAACGCGCGAACGCCGAGATGTTCCAGGGGGACTGGAGCAAACTCGTTGCCGGATTTAACGACACAATAATTAACATCGTAAATCCACTTATGGTAACCGCCGATTATGTCGATAAGATCGCGAAAGGGATAATTCCTCCAGAAATCACGACGGAATATAAGGGCCAGTACAATGTCATTAAGGTAAACCTGAACGCTGTCGTTAAGATGATGGGCGAATTGCTCGTCGAAACAGATATGCTCATAAAGGCTACTATTGAAGGCAAACTGTCAACTCGAGGTGATGCCGCAAAGTTTGCCGGCGATTGGGGCAAACTGGTAGGGGGTGTTAACAGTTTGGTCGACGCCTTTGTCCGTCCAATAAATGTTACCGCCGAGTATGTGGATAGAATATCGAAGGGAGACATTCCACCGAAGATAGTCGATACCTACCATGGCGATTTCAACGAAATAAAGAACAACCTAAACGCTTGCATCGACGTAATGAACGGGCTTCTTTCTGAGACTGACCGGTTGATCAACGCGACGGTCGAAGGGAAGCTTTCGACGCGCGGCGATGCCGGGAAGTTCGCGGGAGGCTGGGGGAAGCTGGTAGGCGGAGTGAACAGCCTCGTGGATGCGTTCGTGGGCCCGATCAACGTGACGGCGGAGTATGTTGATCGGATATCGAAGGGAGACATACCGCCGAAGATAGTTGACACGTATCATGGGGATTTCAACGAAATAAAGAACAACCTGAACGCATGTATCGACGTGATGAACGGTCTGCTGAGCGAGACGGACAGGATCGCGAAGGCGGCTGCTGACGGAGAGCTCGACAAGAGAGCGGAAGCTGGGAAGTTCATTGGTGGGTGGAACAGGCTGGTGACCGGAGTGAACGAGACGATCACGAATATAGTGGATCCGCTCATGGTGACGGCGGATTATGTGGACAAGGTTGCCAAAGGAGTTATACCGCAGGAGATCACGACCGCGTACAAGGGGCAGTACAACATCATAAAGAACAACCTTAATGCGGTGGTTAAGATGATGAGTGAACTCCTCAAGGAAACTGACGTGATAATTAAGGCTGCGGCGGATGGCGAACTCGATAAGCGAGCGGACGCGTCCAAGTTTGTCGGCGGCTGGAATCAGTTAGTGAAGGGAGTCAACGATACGATCACGAATATAGTGGATCCCCTTATGGTTACGGCGGACTACGTCGACAAGGTGGCTAAAGGAGTCATACCGCCAGAGATAACCACGGTTTACAAAGGACAATACAACATAATCAAAACAAACCTTAACGCTCTCGTCAAGATGATGGGTGAACTGCTCAGAGAGACCGACGAACTGGTGAAGGCCGCGTTGGATGGCAAGCTCCAGACTAGAGCAAACGCGTCGAATTTCGTCGGCGGTTGGAATCAACTCGTGAAAGGAGTGAATGAGACCCTTGACGCGGTGGTAGAGCCGATGCAGGAAGTGATGAACGTAATGTCCAAGATGATGGAAGGAAACTTCGGCGACAGAATTTCCGGAAACTATCGGGGAGATTTTGACCATCTCAAGAAGGCCGTCAATGAGGTCGGCGAATCACTCCAGAGTACCGTATCCGATGTGGGAGCTATCCTCACGGAGATGGCTAACGGCGACCTGACCGCTCGGATTACCTCGGAGTACAAGGGAGACTTCATCAATATAAAGAACAGCATCAATCAACTCGGGCAGGCACTCGACAAGGTGATGGTTGACATAAGCGTCTCGGCGGAAAACGTGGCTTCCGGGAGTCAGCAGCTCAGTTCGACTTCAGAGCAGATGTCGCAGGGAGCGACTGAGCAGGCAAGTGCGGCAGAGGAGGCTTCTTCTTCCACCGAAGAGATGGTCAGCAATATCAAGCAGAACGCGGACAACGCGCACCAGACCGAGAGCATAGCATCACGATCCGCACAGGATGCCCGAGTCGGCGGAGAATCGGTACAGCAAACCGTCGAAGCGATGAAGAAGATCGCGAACAAGATATCCATCATTGAGGAAATTGCCCGTCAAACCAATCTCCTTGCCTTGAATGCCGCAATCGAAGCCGCCAGGGCGGGTGATCATGGGAAGGGATTCGCGGTTGTCGCCTCAGAGGTACGCAAGCTTGCTGAACGGAGCCAGGCCGCTGCCGGTGAGATTAACCAACTTGCCGGTTCCAGCGTTGAAATAGCCGAAAAGGCGGGAGAAATGCTCGGTAAGCTTGTGCCCGATATTCAGAAGACTGCTGAACTCGTTCAGGAGATATCCAGCGCAAGCGCTGAACAGAGCACCGGTGCGTCCCAGATAAACAAGGCGATCCAGCAGCTCGACCAGGTCATTCAGCAGAATGCCTCAGCGTCTGAGGAAATGTCCGCTACCGCGGAAGAACTCGCCGCGCAGTCCGAAGCGATGAAGGAATCCATAGCATTCTTCAAGCTGAGCAGCAACGGTCACCGCGCGAAAGACGCGGCGCCCGCCAAGCATCACCCCGCCGCTAAAGTGGCACACATTGGCAAGCAGAGCAACGGGGCCAAGAAGCAGACGAACGGCAAACAGGCTTCATCCTCCATGGCTGCTACGCCGAACGGTCACATCATTAGTCTGGATGACGATTCCCATAATGGCAGCGACGACGCTGAGTTCGAGAAATACTGAGGAGATGGAAATGAACGAGACTATAACTGAAACGACTCAGTACCTTACCTTCAAGCTCGAGGATGAGGTCTACGCGACGGACATAGCTCAGGTCCGAGAAGTGCTCGAATACTCGCGCGTCACGAAAGTCCCAAGGACTCCCGATTACATGCGTGGAGTGATAAACCTCCGCGGCCGCGTAGTCCCGGTACTTGATCTGAAACTCCGATTCGGAATGAACCGGACGGAGCAGACAGTCAACACTTGCGTGATAATCGTCGAGGTGAATATGGAGGGCGAAACGATGGTGATCGGCGCCCTCGCGGACAGCGTGCAGGAGGTGATCGAGATGGATCCGTCTGTCATCGAACCCGCCCCCAAGATAGGAACCAAACTTAACACCGACTTCATCCGAGGTATGGGTAAGAGAGATGAACAGTTCATCATCATACTGGACATCGATAAAGTGTTCTCCGCCGATAACCTTGGGGCCGTCAAAGCGACTATGGCCGAGCCGGTATTAGAATGAACTAAGGCCGTGGGAAGAATAGCTTCCGGTTTATCGTTTGTAAATAAGAGGACAAAACTGGAAGCTTCCTCCCATGATACTAAAAGGGTCGTACTGGCGATCCACGATTGCCAGTCGGCTGAAGTGACGGGTGCCTATGGGATCAAGTGTACGCGCGATTCCGTCTGGGTCCTGAACAAATTGACAACTTCTAAAGAGTTTCTGCGAATCTAATCATGGCATTTACATTCTTCTTTCGCGACCAGACAGTTCTTGATTTGATAGCAACGCATGTTGTTCCGACACTTTCCGGTTACAGTAGAATCAGGATCTGGGATGGAGGTTGCGCGATGGGACCAGAACCCTATTCGCTTGCGATTACCATTGCGGAGAAAATGGGACATTTCGCTTTTAGAAACGTCCACATCGACGCAACGGATATCGATGAACAGGGCGTTTTTGAAAAGATTATAGAAAATGGGGTCTACCCCATCGATCAACTCGAACGAATTACTCCGGAAATTTTTGGAAAGTACTTCACGCCAGGCGAAGGTAAGGGTGAATTTCGCGTAGTTGACAGCATACGGCAGGCGATCCACTTCAAGCGACACGACCTCCTTTCTCTGAAGTCCATCGCAGATGGATATCGACTGATAGTTTGCAAGAATGTCCTTCTGCATTTTCATCCGGCGGAGAGGGTTAATGTGATCAGGATGTTCCACTCGGCACTCGCGCCAGGAGGCTTCTTCGCGACCGAACGCACCCAAGAAATGCCGCGAGAATTGGCTCATCTCTTCGAGAAAATGTCAGAGGAGGGACAGTTATATAGAAAGGCTGAGACGTTATCATGAAAGTGCATCTTCTCCGCTCCACGGCTGCCGTTTACACCGCGAACGCATATTTAATACTTGGCGATTCCAACCGGCTTGAGGATGTAAACGCCTTGGTGGATGTGGGAACCGACGGAACGATAGTCAATTCGATCGGCCAAATGAGCACCGGAGTCGGGAAGAAGCCGGTCGCCAGAGTTATCCTTACCCACTCGCACTTTGACCACTCCGGGGGACTCGGCCGCGTCATCGTCAAATTCAACCCCGAGGTTCTTGCCTACTCGATGATGGATGGCGTGAGCCGATTGCTGACAGACGGCGAGGTTATTCTGCTTGGCGATGAACTGTTCGAAATAATTCACTCTCCGGAGCATTCGTCAGACTCGATCTGCCTCTTTTCACTCACGAGCGGAGCATTGTTCTCCGGAGATACCCCGCTGAACATTCAAAGTCCCGGAGGAACTTACCAGGAAGGTTTTGTGGTGTTTCTGGAAGATCTCCTGCGGAAAGGGGTTAGGACTATTTATTCGGGCCACGATGCCCCCAATTCCAAAAATCCAATGGAAGTTATCCGTGCTACCTTGAGAAATGTCCTGGCGAGTGACATTATCGCTAGGAAATCGGCGTGACTGTAGAAGTGAGAATGCTATGGCGAGCGTCTAAGTTTAGCCTCTAAAATTTTGAATTGAAAATATTCACATGGAACCTAAGCTCAAACACATCAACTCGAATGGCTTTTCCAATAGGCCAATAAAAAAAACACGTACGAAAGAAACTCAAGCGGATACCGTCGGTTTCGCCGATAAGTATAAAGCTTTGACTGACAGGGATTTCGTACGGCTGAGCGCATTCATAAAGGAAAAAACCGGAATCACTTTATCCGATGTTAAGAAAACCATGGTGCAGGCTCGGCTCCAGAAGAGACTGAGGCTCCTTCAAATGTGCAGCTTCTCGGATTATTGCGAATACTTGTTCAGCCCGGAATGCGATGAAGAAGAAATAACGGATTTTATCAATGTAATTACAACAAACAAAACCGACTTTTTCAGGGAGCCGCACCATTTCGAGTATTTGGTAAACAATGCCGTACCCTTCCTGAGGGAAAACGGGCTGATTCAAACACATCAGCTTAATGTTTGGAGTGCGGCGTGCTCGACCGGGATGGAACCTTACACCATTGCCATGGTCCTTTCTGAGTATGGAGAATCCAGGCATGGATTTTCCTGGTCGATATTCGGGACTGACATTTCCACCAACGTCCTAGAGAAGGCGGTCCGCGCCGTTTATAAGGAAGAGGATATCGAACCAATCGCTATGCCATTGAGGAAGAAGTACCTCTTGCGCAGCTCAGACAGAGGAGCAGGGCTTGTTAAAATAGTGCCAGATCTCCGTTCGCGGGTTGAATTCCAACAGCTGAATTTCATGCTCCCGCGATACAATCTCTCCAGAAGGTTTGAGGTTATATTCTGCAGAAATGCGCTTATATATTTCGACAGGAAGACCGAATTCGAGATACTCAAAAAGATCACAAGCTATCTCATCCCAGGTGGTTTTCTTTTCCTGGGACATTCTGAATCCATGAACGGTTTCGCCCTTCCTTTTGACGCTGTTGGTCCGACCATTTATCAGAAGAGACTGAGGGGCTAATGGACAATAGAATTAAAGTTCTTGTTGTCGATGATTCTTCTGTGGTGAGGCAGACATTGAGCGAGATACTTTCCTCCGATCCGGGCATAGATGTGATCGGGACGGCGCCGGATCCTTACGTCGCCGTTGAACGAATTGACAGGCAACTGCCGGATGTCATCACCCTCGACGTTGAAATGCCGAGGATGGATGGAATCACTTTCTTGCAAAAAGTGATGTCACAACACCCCATACCGATTGTCATAATATCGAGTCTTGCTGGGAAGGGAACCGAGACAGCCTGGCGTGCGATCGAAAGCGGCGCCGTTGATGTAATCGCGAAGCCGGCAATGGGGACGAAACAGTTCATAGAAGAGTCGCGCATCCAAATATGCGACGCCGTGAAGGCCGCGTCGCGCGCCAAACTGAAGAAAATAAGTACGATGAATGACGTGGCGCCAAAACTCACTGCGGATGTGATTCTGTCAAAAGCGTCTTCAAATTCTATGGCGGAGACGACGGAAAAAGTTATTGTTGTCGGAGCTTCCACCGGGGGGACCGAAGCTCTAACGGTCTTCCTCGAGATGGTTCCGGCCGATTCGCTGGGAATTGTCATTGTTCAGCATATGCCGGAACATTTTACCAGATCGTTCGCAGATCGGCTCGATTCATTGTGCGCCATTAGAGTGAAGGAGGCGGAGACAAGTGATACTGTAATTCGCGGCAGAGCTCTAATCGCGCCCGGGAACAAACACACGTTGCTGAAGCGCAGCGGGGCGAGGTATTTCGTCGAAGTCCGTGACGGCCCGCTTGTGTCGCGTCACCGGCCAAGCGTTGATGTGCTGTTCCGTTCCACGGCAAGGTACGCGGGGAAGAACGCGATAGGTATCATCATGACTGGTATGGGAGATGACGGGGCTCACGGGCTAAAAGAGATGAAGGACGCAGGAGCCTACACAATCGCCCAAGACGAAGCAACAAGCGTTGTCTTCGGCATGCCCGCTGAGGCGATCAAGCTCGGCGGGGTGGACAAGGTGCTGCCATTGGAAGCGATTCTTGGGGAGGCCCTTCGGCATGCGTGAGCTACCAGGGAGTATCCGATGATCCCGATTCACATCAAAGGCGACGAGCTCGCCAATGGAGTCCCGAGCGTGACTATCCATGTCGGCGGCATTCACGCCAGTAAGATTCCAGTCAAGATAAAGACCATACTCGGCTCATGCGTGTCCGCCTGCCTGTTTGATCCGTCGACTCGAATAGGAGGCATGAACCATTTCCTTTTGCCCGGAGAAGTTGACAGCGTCGATTTGTCCTCGAGGTACGGTGTGAACGCGATGGAGCTGCTCATAAACGAAATGATGAAAATGGGCGCCAACAGGAGGAGACTGCAAGCCAAAGTTTTCGGTGGCGCGGAAATCTTTAAGACAAACCATAAGCTGATGATGGTAGGGAGAAGGAATATTGAATTCATCAGAGAATTTCTAGATACAGAAGGGATACCGTTAGTCAATGAACGCCTCGGTGGTAACCAGGGACTGGTCGTCCACTACCTGGCCCACTCATTTGAAGTGCTTATAAAACCTGTCTCCACAGACCGTTACAAACAGCAGGAGGAAGAAGAATCCGTGTTTTATAACAGAGTTGCCAATGAACTTGCCAACCGTGATTCTGATAACATTACACTGTTCTAGCGCAAACGAATGTTTCATTATAAGCCTAAGCCTAGCACGAGATATAGAAAGCATGCATCCGCTCGCGTGACGTTCCTCGCTGCGAAGCGACTTGAAGTCGATTTGCTATGAATAACATGAGTTCCTTCAGCAAAAAGAACTTGCCGATGTCTCTTCGCACATCGGTGTTCCTAACGGTGATACTCAGCCTCTTTTTCGTCGCGGCGGGCGTATTCTATTTCCATGTGGAAAAGGGGAGGCTCCTCGACGATAAGTACGGGGAAATCGCTGCCGTGGCCGCAATAAAAGCGCGGGAGATTGAGCAGTGGAGGACTGAGCGGCTCGAGGACGCTCACGAACTCGCAAGGGACCCACTTCTATCCAGCGCTTTTCTTCGCTGGATGACCTCAAGAGAGAATGGGCAATTGAAGGCGGAAATAGAGAAAGCTCTCGTTCTCGAAAAAAGACTTACCCTTTATTCTGATGCGTTCATTGCCGATTTGAACGGTAGGTCTATAATGAGCATCGGAAGCGGAAAAAGGGAGATCGTCAGGTCTGAGAAATCCGCTTTCGAGACGACCGTGAGAAACCATTACCCTGTTCTCGGAGATTTCTTTCGCAATATCCGCGGCAGGATCAGTATAGACGCGATGGACGCGATTCTCAACCGATCAGGAAAGGCCGTCGCTGTCGTAGTACTTAGAAGCAAGGCAGACAACTTCATCCTTCCCTTACTTAGTTCATGGCCGTCGGCGACTCGGACGGAAAGAACTTTGTTAGCCGAGAAACAGGGTGACACAATTCTTGTGCTTAATCCACGGGCTTCTGTCTCGAGCGGTCCGGTCGGACGTTCTGTTTCTCCTACAGATACGGCTCTCCCCTGTGTACAAGCTGTCCTAGGTAGAGTCGGCCTATTCAAGGGCAAAAACTTTCTTGGAAAAAATGTACTCGCGGCGCTCCAACCCGTCTTCGGTTCTCGCTGGTTTGTAGTCACGGAAATCGATAACGAGGAGCTCATCAGTGAGGTTAATGCACGCGGTGGCGTTGTCGCTGTTATAGTCTTCCTGCTAATTGGGCTTTCAGTAGGAACGACGGCTTACATTTACCGCCATAATCAAGCGGCTGTATATCGCGACCTGTATGAGAGCGAAAGCGAACGTAGACGCGCTATGGAGATGGCGGCGAAGCTTGCGGCCATCGTCGAGTCTTCCGATGACGCGATCATCGGCAAAACAACAGAAGGCATTGTAACAAGCTGGAACAGGGCTGCCGAACGCATATACGGATATTCGGCCGAGGAGATGTTAGGGCATCCGATAGCTGTCCTTGAAGTGCCGGGGCACGAAGATGAATTTCCAGATATCATGCGGCGAATCAGGGAGGGGGAACATGTCGGGCATTATGAGACGGTGCGGCGAAAGAAGGACGGCGCTCTCATAAGCGTCTCTCTCACGGTATCTCCAATCTATGATTCCGATTCAAATATTGTCGGCGCGTCGGTTGTCTCGCGTGATGTCACAAAATGGAAACTGACCGAGGACGCCTTGAGAGAAAGCGAAGAGCGCTTCCGTAAGGCGTTCGAGAATTCCTCTATCGGAATGGCGATAACCGATCTGGAAGGGCATTTCACCAAAGTGAACGGTGCGCTTTGCAAAACCCTTGGGTATGACCAAGAAGAACTCCTCAGGATTCATTTCACAGATCTTACTGCCCCAGGGGAAGTCGAAATGAGCATGAGGTTGCTAAAACAGGTCCTCGACGGCGAGATGGATAGCGTTAAGTTTGAAAAGAGATATATCAGACGTGACGGTCAATTCATTTGGGTCGTAGTGAATAGCTCTTTAGTCCGCGATGCTTCAGGGAAGCCTGTCTATTTCATATCGCTCTATCAGGATGTCACGGGGGAGCACAATGCTCTTATCCGCCTGGGGCGGTCCGAAAGCCGGTTCAGGGTGCTTGTGGAACAATCCCTCATGGGAGTTTTTGTCATCTCCTCCGGCAGATTCATCTATGTGAACCCAAGGTTTGCGGAGCTTTTTGGTTACACTGCCGAAGAAATTGTAGAAGAATACGTCTTAACGGATCTAGTCGCACACGAAAAACCAGGCGCGGGAAGCGAAGAAATATTGGAACGTTTGCTGGGAGAAGGCGCCAGTTATCAACCGAATCGCCCTCTTAAGGGAAAACGAAAGGACGGGCAATTCATATGGGTTGAAGTGCTTGGAAAGCGGACCGACTGGGAGGGGCAATCCGCAGTATCAGGAACCTGTCTTAACGTGACTGAACGGGAGTTGGCCGAAGAGTCTCTTAGGATTAGCGAAGAGAGATTTCGTACTCTCGTCGAGGAGTCCGGTGCGGGTATGTTGATTTACAGCGAAGAGGGCATCGCTTACGTGAATGACTCCGCTGCGGCCTTGAGCGGCTACTCACGAAAAGAGATCGCTCATTTGAGTTTGGATGACATTATCCACCCGGATTATTTACCCGCATTGCGGGAGATGATGCGGCGAAGGCTGTCCGGAGAGCGTTTGGAAGCTATGGGCGAGTTCCCGTTCGTCGCAAAGTCCGGCGAAACGAAGTGGGTCGCCTCATCCGGAAGCAGGATTATTTATGATGGAAAACCTGCCGTGATCGCGATGCTCATCGATATTACGTATCGGAGGGAAGCAGAGGAAAACATGCGGCTCCAACTCGCCGCGATGGAAGCTGCCGCCGACGCGATCGTGATAACGGACAGAAAAGGCAATATCCAGTTCGCAAACAAAGCTTTCACAAACCTGACGGGATACGCTGTCGGTGAAGTTAAGGGGAAGAACCCACGAATTCTCAAATCTGGTGAGCAGGACGAATGCTTCTACAGGAATCTCTGGAATACGATTAACTCTGGAAACATTTGGCGCGGCGAACTGGTGAACAAGAGGAAGGATGATTCATTCTATCATGAATCCATGTCGATAACTCCTGTTCCAGATAAGAGCGGGAACTTAACAAACTTCATCGCCGTCAAACGCGACATTACCGAACAGAAAAGAGCGGAAAATTCACTTAGAGAAAGCGAGGAGAAGTTCCGTGCCTTTGTTGAGGGCTCGGCGTCGGCAATCTGGATTCATGATGGTAAACACTTCCTGTACGCGAATCCAGCCGCGTTACAAATGACCGGCTATACCTTAGACGAGCTGATGCGGATCGACTACATGGAGATTTACCTACCGGATTCTCGCGCCTTGCTTTCAGATAAGATAGAGAGACGACTGAAGGGAGAAGAAGTCAACAGACACTTTGAAGAGCAAATCGTATCGAAATCCGGGCAATCGATTTGGGTCGACTTCAGTGTCGCGCTAATCGAGTACCAAGGCAAGCAAGCGATACTGACTTCTGTCTTCGATATAAGTGAGCGAAAGAAACTCGAGGAACAACTGATGCAATCACAAAAAATGGAGGGCATAGGCAGACTCGCTGGAGGAATCGCGCATGATTACAACAACATGCTGGGAGTCATCCTGGGATATACGCAGCTGATACTCAAGAAGCGGGATGGTTCGGATCCGGTTTCCCGTTATGTGGAATTGATCGACTCCGCTGCGAGACGCGGCGCGGAGTTAACCCGGCAACTTCTGGCCTTCGCGAGACGGGAAATTGTGTCACCGAAAGCGATAGATCCAAACGCCGCGATATTGTCTTTGCAAAAAATGCTTACCAAGTTGATCGGTGAAGACGTTGCCTTAAGGTTTGTGCCTGGAAGGGACATCTGGCACACATTGATAGATCCGACGCAGTTCGATCAAATACTGCTTAATCTGGCGTCGAATTCGAGAGATGCCATTGGAGGTGTTGGAAATGTTGTTATCGAAACTTCCAATGTAACCATAGGGGGTGCCGAGTCAGATAATAAAAGCACACTGGCGCCGGGAGAGTACATCATGCTTACATTCTCGGATGACGGGATAGGAATGGACAAGGAAACGGCAAACAAAATCTTCGAGCCATTCTTTACAACGAAGCCCAAAGGGGAAGGCACAGGACTTGGACTTTCCACAGTATACGGAATAGTCAGACAGAACGGCGGAATTATAAATGTTTACAGCGAGAAAGGGCACGGAACGACGTTCAAAATGTACCTTCCCAGACATTACGGGCGCATCGAGAATATCACGCCTGAAGCAGATAACATTGATCTTCACGGGTCAGAGACAATTCTCGTAGTGGAGGATCAGGCCGATCTCCTTGAGCTCGCAAGACTAAGTCTTGAACAGTACGGCTACAGGGTCCTTACCGCGCCGACCCCGGATGATGGGATGACTATCGTGGAAAATTACAATGATGAGATAGATCTTCTGTTAACGGACGTAATAATGCCTGAAATGAATGGAAGAGAGCTTCGGGACAGAGTGCTGATGAGGAGGTCCGACATCAAGGTGGTGTTCATGTCCGGTTACACAGCTGACATAATTGCTCATCGCGGATTCATCGACAAGGAAGTTGACTTCATACCGAAACCTTTTACTCCTTCAGGACTCGCGAAGAAGATTCGTGAAGCGCTCGACTCCTAATATCCACGCCTCTTTATTCCTCCGCAAAACTGATGAATACTCTGACCCAATTCGGATGTTCTTCGGCTAGCCGATCCACATTTCCATACTCCTAGTGAGAAAATTGTCTCTGGTGGAACAGCATCAAAGTGCCGATATTAAGGTATGAGATCCGCCGGCGCAGTAAGGCCGTTAGTTCGATGAGCATGTTTGCTTCAATTGGATATTAAGACTTTGTCCAAAGGAACACCAGGAAGGATTGCGACGACGTTTCAGATGGTCCGAATTCAAGAATTGAAACTGTTTGTGCCCGGATGACTCTGACAAGGATCCCTCTTAACCGCCAATGAGCAAAGCGACGAGTAGCACAAGATTCTCTCCGAGGACATTGCTGATACTATCGGCTGTGGCGAGCCTTGTCCTTATCGCCTCGGGGTTGGTGTACTACAGCATCGAACAGAAAAGAATATTTCATCAAGAATATATAGGAATTGCTTCGGTAGCCAATCTGAAAGTGAGGGATATTGAGCGTTGGCGACTGGAGCGGCTCGCGGACGCGAGGGAGCTTGCGAGGAGCCCGCTATTAGATCGGGCTATCTTCAAATGGCTGAGGTCGAGCAACGACGCGAGGGTACGGGGTGAGATTCGAAAGCAGCTGCAGCTTGAGAGGAAACTCTCGCTCTATAAGAACGCGTTTGTCGCGGACACAACAGGGCGTACAATCATCGCCGGCGGAAGAAACATACCTGAGATTGGAAGCGCGGAGAGGAGTTATTTTGAAGAGACACTCAAGACACGCGCGCCTGTCCTTGGCGATATTTTTCATGGATCCGACGGCAGGGAATATATTGACGTCATGGACGCGGTAATTAATAAAGCTCGGAAGCCTGTCGCGGTAGTTGTCCTTCGAAGTGATGTCGCAAACTTCATTTTTCCTCTTCTCAACTCATGGCCCGTGGCGAATAGAACTGCCGAGACAGTCCTGGTCGAAAGGCGTGGCAACAACGTTGTTACGCTTAACCCTTTTAGGTCAGGCCACCATAAGTCGGAAACAGTCGTCATTCCCCTCGGCCGGACCGACGCACCTGCTGTACAGGCAGTGCTTGGAAAAGTTGGGATGTTCGAAGGCAGGGATTACCGCGGGAAAAGCGTTCTTGCCGATATTCGCGCGATCCCAGGCACACCGTGGTTCCTCGTCGCGAGAGTCGATACGCAGGAGATATTCAAGGACATTCGTCATCGAGTGGTGACGGTGGGTCTGCTCATTGCCCTCATCATTGTGTTTCTCACCGGCGCGACTGCTTACGCTTATCGTGACAGGCAGGCCGAAGTTTATCGTGAATTATACGAAAGGGAAGCCGAACTACGAGAGATCCACGAAGAATACAGGGCAACGGTCTACAGCATAGGCGACGGAGTAATTACCACGGATATTCATGGGAGCGTAAAGCAAATGAATCCTGTTGCCGAAAAACTTACCGGATGGAAAGAATCGGATGCTAAGGGGAAGGCGTTGGAAGAGGTTTTCAAAACTTTGCGCGAAGAGACAGGGAAGGCGCAGCAGAGTGAACTGGAGCGAGTTTTCCGAGAGGGAGTCGTTGTTGGATCCGCTGAACCTACCATCCTTGTTTCAAAAGACGGCGTAAAATATCCGATTTCATATACTGTCGCTCCTATCCACGATGATAAGTCTAGGAACGTAGGACTGGTCATGGTCTTCCAGGACGAGAGCGCGGGACGTGAGGCGGCTAGGAAGCTGAAGGAAAGTGAGGGCAACTACCGGAACCTCGTGCAGATGTCCCCGGATGCCATAGTAATCTACCAGGATGGCAAAGTCGTTTTCATAAACGAACCGGGCGCCAAACTCGCGGGCGCGCGAACTACCGAGGAATTGATCGGCAAACCGATCACGGATTTTATGAATCCCGACAGCCTGAAAGAATCCAGGGCTAGAGAGGAACGGATGCTGAGGGGGGAGAAAGTCCAATATCCCGTTGAGGATAAATACCTGAAGCTTGATGGTACGGAGGTGCCGGTGGAGATTTCGGCGGGGCCGACCTTCTTTGGTGGGAAAGCCGCGATGCAGGTAGTCATCCGTGACGTGACCGAGAGGGTCAGGAGAGAACGTGAGCTCCATGAAAGCGAGGAAAGGTTCAGGACCCTCTTTGAAAATTCCACGATCGGACTTTATAGGACGACTCCCGGTGGTAAAATTATCCTTTCGAATCCAGCTCTCGTGCAGATGCTCGGCTACTCGTCCTTCGATGAGCTTGCATCAAGAAATCTTGAGGATGAAGGGTTTGAGCCAAATTATTCGCGCCGGGAGTTCGTAGACCGAATTGAGAAAGACGGCGAAGTCATAGGCTTGGAATCGTCATGGACTCGGAAAGATGGTTCCGTAATCTATGTGAGGGAGAACGCCCGGGCGATGGGTGATTCCAGCGGGAAGACCGTCTACTATGATGGCACAGTGGAAGACATAACGGAGCACAGGAAGGCGGAGCACGCGCTCAGAGAGAGTGAAGAGAAATTCCGCGCGCTGGTCGAAGGATCCGCTTCCGCAATCTGGATCCATAATGGTGATCATCTCTTGTACGCCAATCCGACCGCCATAAGGTTGACGGGGTATACGCTGGATGAACTCACAAAGATTGACATTATGGAGATCCATTTGCCTGAAGAGCGGGCTTTGTTGAGAGAGCGAATAATGAAGCGGCTCGGCGGAGAAGATGTAGTAAATCATTTCGAATCAAGGATTCTAAGGAAAAACGGCGATACGGTGTGGGCCGATTTCACGGCGTCGCTTATAGAATACAGAGATGGACCTGCGATCATAGTGTCGGCTTACGACATAAACGAGCGAAAGAAGTTGGAAGAACAGCTGATACAATCACAGAAGATGGAGGGCCTCGGGAGGCTGGCGGGGGGAGTAGCTCACGATTTTAACAATATGCTTGGAGTGATAATCGGTTACGCTCAACTTCTTTTGAAGAAGGTGCCAAAGGACTCTCCAGAGTACAGATATGTTGAGCTAATTGATTCTGCGTCGAATCGGGGAGCGGACCTCACGAAGCAGCTCCTGGCATTCGCGAGAAAAGAGATGGTCACTCCAAAGACCATAGATCCTAACGAGACGATAAAGTCACTCCATAAGATGCTGGTGAAGTTGATCGGCGAGGATATTACGCTGAAGTTTGAACCGGGCGCAGACATCTGGAACATAAAGATGGATGAGACTCAGTTCGGCCAGATAGTGATTAATCTCGTGACAAACTCCAGGGACGCGATCAAAGGAATGGGGACCATCGCGATAGAGACCTCTAACGCCTATATGACCGAGCGGTCTGTAAAAGACAGGTTGGATATGACACCGGGTGAATATTTTGTGATGAACGTTTCCGATGACGGCGTCGGGATGGATAAGGAGACTATGGGAAAAATATTTGAGCCGTTCTTCACCACGAAAGCTAAAGGGCAGGGAACCGGGTTAGGCTTGTCGACGGTCTATGGGATAGTCAGGCAGAACGGTGGAAGCATAAGCGTGTACAGCGAGGTGGGGATTGGGACGACTCTCAAGATCTACTTGCCAAGGCACAGTGGTACGCTGGATAAAACCAAGACTGAAGAGCGGACCGCCGATGTCAATGGAAGTGAGACCGTCCTTGTAGTAGAGGATCAGGCTCAACTTCTCGAAATGGCAAAGAACGTTTTGGAGGGATACGGTTACAAAGTACTCACGGCCCAAAAGCCGGGGGAGGCGATTCTGCTTTGCATGGCTTCCAGAGGAGAGATACATGTCTTACTTACGGACGTAATAATGCCGGAGATGAACGGGAAAGAACTCAGGGCGAAGATCGAGACTATCATCCCCGGCATCAAAACCGTGTTTATGTCCGGGTATACAGCGGACATCATTGGCGAACGTGGCATGCTGGAGAAGGACATAGAGTTCATTCAAAAACCATTCACCCCTTACTCGCTGGCCGGAAAGATAAGAAAGGTCTTGAGCTAATCCGACAACATTCGATTGGGTCAACTTCCTATAGACACGTGGACGTTGACACCCGCTTCGTTTGTTGTCGTTCCCGGGATGGGGGAGCCGGGCGCCGTCGGGACTATGCGCGTATTTTTATAATACAGTGAGGCAGTAACTCGCGAACTGAGAGAATACTGGAACTGCAGGTCGAGTGAAATCTGGCTGGTTCCGTCTATTGGTGTACTTCCTCCGCTGATATTCTGAAGTTGATACGAATAGCTAGTTGTCTGAGATACAGAATAGCTCGCACTTATGTTTATGTTGTTCTTCAGGTTCAGGCCAAGGAAGGGAAGGGACAAGCCTTGTTTCTGGTATTGTGCTGTCACCGAAAGCTGCCCGGTGTACGATTCTGCGATCGTCTGAGCCGAAGGATTGAGCGAGTATTGAGTACTCGTGTTGTATAAAATCGACCCGCTTATGGTCGCGTTGGTGAAATTTTTAAACGCGATATTCATTCCCAGCAAGGGTTGGAAGCCGTATGCTACCGATTGAGCGTTCGTAACAATTCCCTGACCATCCGTGTTAGTCCAGGACTGACTGTAACTTGATTGGTAGGCATCGTTCAGGCTCACCTGCGACGCGAAGGTATTGAATAGCGGAAGATTCTCAAGGCCGTCCCACGAAAATGAATAGTTGAGATCGGGCGCGTATTGTCCGAATATTTTCTGGAGGACCGGGAAAGTCTCGAAGCCCTGCAGGAACGCCTGTGACATCTTCTGTGCCGGTGTGGATTTCGTATTGCCGGGGTCGGAGGCCTGAAGGTTTTTGTAATCGGCGGCTACCTGGTTAATGCCGCTTTTGAACGCCGAGAATATAAAAACCGGTGGAAGCGTAAAGAAGCTCTTCGTTATTTGTCCGCTTACCTGCGTGCTGATGCTGCTCGGGATGATATAACCGCCTGAATCGACGGAGAAAGTTGTGTTCCGGTTGTAGGACCAGGCGACGTTCCATGATAGGTTCAGCTGGGCCCCCGACCAAAGGCTGCGCGACGTGGTTATTGTCACATTGTTGCTGTTTGAGAAATTGTCGGTGATGTTCACACCGCTTATCGCGACCCTCCTCGTCGGTCCAAGCGAGAACTGGAAAAACGGAAAACCTGTTTTCGGCTTGAGAGACAACACCCCGTACGGATCGGAAACGAGTCCGAGCTGGTAGAGCTGCGACGGGCCAAGTTCCGGATTGCTCTGTTGAGCGAACGGTATCATAAAGAAATTGCCCATCCCTGGGCGGAGGCTCGGTAGCCCACCGTTTGTCGCTGTATTAGTTGACGAAAAATTCAATCCTATATTCTGAAAATCAAGGAAAGGAATCTTCACCAGAATGTCGAGAAGCTTTCCTATACTCTCTGAGTTTCCTGAGGAGGTGTCCGTTTTGGGAGCGGAAAATTCCTCGCGCCCTCTCCCGCGTCCCGGTCCTCGTGCCGGCGCCGGAGAGGCGGCTGTTCCGCCGGAGAACCACGGATCGGTCAGAGATTTCAGATAGAGATTAGTGCCGAGCTGCAATGATGAATTGAACCCGGCGCTTTTCCCGAGCGGCCCCTGCTGGGCGGAGTTATTCCATTGATAACCGGAGTTGTAGCTGGCCTGCAGGTTAAGATATTTCTGAACTCCGAAAGGAAGATGGGGAGAAGTGGATAGGGCAAACTGCTCGCTGAATCCGTAATCCTCGCCGAAATTTATAAGGCCTCCGTTGAGGAAAATCTGCTTGAACACGTAAGAATCCGGAAGAAGCTGCAGACCGCCCGTCGAGTTTGTGTCGGACTCGAGCGAGACGAGCGAGCTGTTGACGGAAAAATTGTAGCTGATACTCGGATTGAGAATCCCGTTGTTTGTCAGCTGCCACGTGAATCCCCCGCCTCTCTGCGCGACGAAGTTCGGAGTGATGATCGGCGTGGTCTGCGACCAGAGATCGTTTATCGTAAGAGATCTGTTCGCGTTCATGGAAAGACTAAAAGAATTCGGGAGGTACCTAATCTGGAAATCATTTGATTGACCGGCAACTCCTTTGGTGACTGACGCGAATGGAGTGATGAAGGCCATGGGGTCAAGCTGGACCGAGTAGCCTGCGTTGTATTGCCACGACCATTGATTTCCATATCTCGTCTGTGTGTTCCTGAAATTTGAACCGCTCCAGTTAAAACCCATTGTGACGTTGTCTACGATGTCCTTAACGTACCACAGATTGGACGGGAGCACTATTCTCATATTCGAGATGGACCATTGGTTGTTGACTGTGATCGACTGGGAACTCAACAAAAGGCTATCCGCCAATGTCGCCGCGCGGCTTCGGGTGAAACCCTGGCTCATGAGGAAGGTTGTTCTTCGCTTGACGGCTTCGGAGACCAGGACGTCACTGTTCGGAAGATAAAGCGGATTTGAAAAAGACTCCGTGTGATTGTAATAGAACGGAATCGTCGTACCCACCCATGCCCGCGGGAGGAAACGGCTCAGGTTCAAAGAACCGCTTATTCCCCAATTTAGCTGCGCGTTGAGATTCCCGAACTGTGTCGTGAGGGAATGGAAATACGGACTAATGCTAGTGTAGTTGAATGAAATCGATCCGAGGTCCGCAAGTTGCAGGCTGCTCGATAGCTGGTATGCCAGACCGGGAGTATTGTTGACGTTCGTAAGTCGCAGGACGTCAACCCAGATTTCACCAGTGAGCGGCAAAGGAGTACCTGTGTGCGGCGGGTTAACCACGCCTATTTGAAAATATGTCACGTTCTGAAGCGACGGGTTTCCCTGAACCCAATAGGTGGAGCCGGGTGCCCCGTTATCCGCGGGAACCGGCGGTATAGCCTGGTTGACCGAGTCGCGCGTCTCCTTAAGCGAAGTGAGACTTGCAAGGTTGATTACAAAATCCTGCCAACCAGGTTTAATGGGTTGCCTGTATTCGTAGAAGTTGTTCGCGTCCGTCCCGAATCTGAGGTAAACCGAAGCGTCGTAATCAGTCGAATCGACATAGTTGAAAGAGGGATCCCCATGTACGTACATCTTCATCGTCCGGTAGTTGAAGACGTTCATCGCCTGAGGAAATACCTTGTAGACGTACCTCGTGCTGTCATCCTGGAGGCCATTTAGAATCAGAGCGAGAGATTGCTCGTTGCCGAGGAGTGGGCCGCTTGTGCTGGAATTGACTACCGGCCTGAGACCCGGAGCGGGCGGCGTGTAGCCCGGGTTGTCCTCAACGCTCACTACGGATACCTGCATGGTGCTGTCGTTCGGATTTGGAGACTTCCAGTAATTTCCGACGAGTTCCATCTTCGCGATTTTGATTCGCATGGGCGCGGTCATGCCGTTGAACCATACGCGAACATACTGGACGTTGGAAAGAGTCGGACTTCCGATCGCCCTTGAATAGTCCTGCAGAGGTATGATGTACTGATACCATCCGTTGGAACCTCCGCCAGCTATGAACTTGTTTTTTACCGTGTCAAGTTTGACAGCATACTCGTAGTAGCTGTTCAGCAGGTCGAGAGTGCCGTTGTGGTTGAGGTCTTCGGTATCAGGAAACTTGCCCCAGGATGTGATATGATTTCCTTCGGTACCGTTGACGCGGTAGTACGCGCTATCGTGTGGATTTGTCGCGCTGTTGTTGAAATAGTAATCGTCGCCGTCGGGATCGAGGCCGGTTGGATCCCATGGCCTGCCCGAGTTAGCAACGATCCAAGGGAAATCCGCCCTTTCCTTCGCGTCATTCATCCCGTCTATGCCATAATCCAGAGTATCCGAGACCAACGCGTTGTATCCGAAAGGATCCTCCGTGTGCAATACGCCGTCGCCGACAACATCCTCGCTTATTTGTCCGAGATCGATGTGCATTGTGCCGGGGCCGGGAGCCTGTATCACCTTCATCCAGATCTCGATATAAGTTATGTTCTGCGACAGCAGGTCGCTGGCGTTCGATGATAGGAGTGTCATCATCCCGCCCCAATTCTGTTGGGGATCGGCCATCAATGTGGAGTCAAGATTCTTTGTACGGTTAAACTGTCCTCTCACGGTATCGAGCATTCCGATCGAAAGCACAGTCTGAGTCTGCTGGCTCGAAGATACCTGTTTTTGCGGCCATATGGCCTTCACGCTCGTCTCGCCGGGAAGCCTGTTGTACCAGTAAGTCCAGGCCCTGTAGTAATTCTTGACCGAATCGACTATGCCGGGATGAAGGGAATCGAGAACGGAGACTGCCGGCGGGCTTGCCATCGTCCAATTTGAAAATGTTATAGGGAGCGGGATCGTCTTCTTGGCGCCTTCGAAATCGTCTATGTATGCCATGCCCTGGTGATGGTCGCTTGGTATCACGCTCTGACTCGTGTTCGGATTCGGTAGCATGTATGCCGCCTCGCCGTGGAATGTAATGCTGGACGGCGCGGCGGTCTGCAGGATTGGAAGCGCATTTAGCGCAGTCGTCAGGAATGGAAGCTGTAAGACCGTCCCCGCGTCGGCTTCCAGCATAAGGTTGCTTATCGGCTCCTGTCCCAGCCTGATGTTGGAGACCGGAGATTGCTGCGAATAGTTCATCAGTGTGAAGCCGATGTCGGTGCTCTTGTTAATCCTGTAATCGGCCCGGAGTCCTGACAGAGATTTCGAAGCGAGCTGGAAGAGGTCGTTGGTCTGATATTGAATCTGAACATTGGCGCCGGGCTGCAGTGCGGCCTGGTCAAGTATCTGGACTTCTCCCGTCACATAATCGACGGTGTAATCCACTCCGGGGGTAAGTGGCGAGCCGTTCAGAAGTACCTTCACGCTACCTTGAACTAGATTGAAGCCGAGGTTGTAGTGGGAAGTAACTGAACTTGTGTACGACCCGGTTAAGAGGAACCTGTCCCGCGAACTAAAATCGTTCTGGGCCGACTGAAGCGTCGTATCATATATCGCGCTGTATGTGAAGGAATCCGGTGTCGCTATTTTCTGTCCCTGTGGGCCCACGTAATCCTTAAACGCTTCCACAAATGGCTCAAGATAAGGGAGTATTATTTCGCCGCTCGTCGGATCGACGTCAATGCCGGGGTTCCAATCCATCACTCCGTCAGGCGGCCCTGTGCCGTTTGGTCCTGTTTTGTCAAGTCCGAAAACCTGGAGAAGATTTATGTTGCTGATCGTGTTTTCCGATGCCTGCCCGGGGACAGTATAAACTATCTGGACATTCTTTAGTGAGTTCTGATCGAGGTTCAACCCGCCGGTGGGATAGATGTTCCTAAGCATTAGCCTCCAGGCGTCGGTCTCGCTCGGAATAGGGTTCGCCGGGACAATCATGTTCAGCACGAGAGGGAGATTCGATGTATCGGTATTGGCAAATGTCCCGTACACCTGTCCGTTCGCGGTGCTGAAGGCGATGGCTACGACCTGGTTTGACTGGAACGATGTGTTCAGAGTTAGTACGCCTGTCCTTGGGTTTATTGAAAATTCGGAAGACTTCAGTTTTTCAAAGTATCCACCCTCAGTCTGCCAAGTACCCTGGTTAGCCGTGCGAGCAGTGCGAAGCGAATCATAGAATCCCGGATCATCCTGAACAGAAGGAAGGTCTATTACGGCGAAACCCTTTCTCAAATTTGTGTTTAGAGCGCTGGACGGCTGCGAGATGTACACTTCATAGTTGGTTACAAGCTTGTTGGCGTCAAACTGGTTGCCGCTATTCTGGTAATATCTCTCATACTCACCGATATACATGGTGTCGATGAAGAAATGGTTCGTCGAGAACTGATAGGCGTGAAGCGAGAATGTCTGGCTCGACGATCCGTTGCTAACGCTGAGGGTTTTGCTCTGGCCTTTCTGCTGACTGGCGAGCGCGGTAAGCGTCAGCGGTCCAAACTGGAACTTTGCCTTCAACCCGAAGAGCGCCTGGCTGTTTCCGATGAAAGAGGATGGGGTGTTCATTGAAACGTTACCTGCCTCGACGCTCTGCACTATCTCATCGGGGTATCCAGTATATTTCAACTTCACTTGGTTTTCATAGTTGAATTGATTCTGCGTGTCCCAGCTAGCTCCAATGTGCAGCTTGTTGCCGATAGTACCGTTTACATTTATCTGAAGGGATTGGTTAAAGGCTGGCTGGTTCGTGACGTTTCCCAACTGAGACAGCGTCTGGGCGTTAAGTTTCTGATTGCGCCATCCGCCTTGTATATCGACCGAACCTGAAACCTGGAGATTGATTCTTGGCGGACCGAAGATACTCAGGACCGGATTGGAGGGGATCGGGATGCTGATGTTGGTGACTCCCGCCATCAAAGACTCAAGTCCTCCTACGCTCCTCAGGATGTATGCGTGAGCGAGTCCTTCCCAAGTCTCTTTTATCAAATGTCGTCTCTCGATCTTTATGTATTCATCGAGAGGGATCTGAAGCGGATACCTGATGTCGTGTCCGAGAACTGTCTCCCGTATCTCCATGTATTTTCCCGTTGTATCCAGGAGCGTACTGTATTGTGTCGCACTGGAAGTAAGGAAAAGCGGGTAGTGGTATGGCTCGAAGATTGGCGCCTGCACATGGGCCGGGCGCATATGCTGGAGCCAGGCCGACAGCTTCAGGCTGTCAGCTTGTGAAATGCTGTCCGATTGGGCCGTCTTTGTCGCGTTTCCGGAACTGTCGACTACTGAAAGTTGCGACGTTGTGCCGGACGTATCTCTCCTGACTGCCGTCGTACCGGAAGTGTCTCCGACAACAGAGTTGGCACTCCGTCGCAATGTCTCCCCGCGCCGATCTCTCTCCCGACCGCCAGTTGTTCGGTGATTTACTGATTGTGCTTCCCGCAAAGACGACGCTTCATAGGACCAGTCAGCGGGTTCGGCATACACCTCATCCGCATGACCATCAGCGTCGGTCAGTAGGTATTTTCTTCTCCCTGGAAGCCTCGCGGGGGCTCTAAATCCGCCACCAATACGCGCCCATTCACTGGGTCCAAGAGATTTCGAGGCGGCAATTAACAGCAATAGCGCCGGAAGCGCAAAATATATTAGAAGGAATCTGTTCTTTTCCACTGTACAGATTCGAACATGTACTTCTCCTTAACATGGTTCGTCTAGCAAAACTGTATAAATCTGTACAAATGGTCCTTTAAGTGACTCCTTTTTACTTTCGAAATTATATCAAAGCGTATACTAATTATCAAGTAAACAATAAGTGCATGGCCCATTTAAGCGTCGCTCAACCATGAGAACCATCAAAATTGATTGAGTGAGTTACTTTGACACAGAAAAGAAGACAGAACTAATCGCGCGAATTCTTTTCTCGACCTACTTGGTTGTCTTGCTGGCTTATTGAAGCTTGCTTTTTCTACTGCGAATTGTTACCGTTTTACACAATGCTTCCATTCCCCAAGCACCTTTTGTCTAACGGCGTTGCGGGTCCTCGGCGGGTAAGAAGCAAAGCAATTTTCACCGCAAACCAAAAAGTCAAGTTCAGGAGGTAATGATGAAGAGGCTACTCGTTCTCTGCGGCCTGTTTCTCTTTTCGCTATCGTACCAGGCCATGGCGCAATCGCGCGCGAAGATCACGCCGGAACAGAAAGCGTGGCTCGCAAAGGGGTACAAATTTGAAAAAGCGGGGTGGATTTACCTTCATATCGAGGGAACGCCTGAAGAGAGGGGGTTCCAGCATGGGTATCTGCTGGCGAAAGATATAAAGGAATCTCTCAGGATGCTCAAAAGAAAATGGGAATATGAGAGCGCGATGTCGTGGTCGTGGTATCTCAAGAAGGCGGGAGAGATATTGACGCCGAAGGTCGACCCTGAGGACCTCGCAGAGATGGACGGGATCGTGGAAGGAATGGACGCGGCGGGTGACAGCGCTACGCAAAACGAGATTGTAGGTCTGAATGGTTATATGGAGCTGATGGACTACTGGTGGCCTCAGGTGGCGGATTCGCTGAAGATGGACCCTTCGATGCCGAAACGGGAATCGTGCAGTTCGTTCATCGCAACCGGCGACATGACGGCGGATGGCAAGATTGTCCTCGGGCATAACACGATGGGCGATTACGAAGAACCTTTCTGCAATGTCATACTGGACATAGTTCCGGCTAAAGGGCACAGAATTCTCATGCAGAGTTTTCCCGGTTTCATCCACAGCGGCACCGACTTCTTTATGACGGATGCCGGGCTCGTCGGATCCGAAACAACGATAGGTTCATTTTCTGGATTCAATCCAAACGGCGTTCCTGAATTTTGCAGGATGAGGCACGCGACCCAGTACGCCAACTCGATCGGCGAGTGGTGCAAGATGATGGAGCGGGGAAACAACGGCGGGTACGCCAACGCGTGGCTTATCGGAGATATCAAAACAAACGAGATCGCGAGACTGGAGCTCGGATTGAAATATGTCGGGTTCCAGAAAACGAACAATGGCTACTTTGTCGGATCGAATCTCGTCAAGAACCTCAAGATACTTCGCTTCGAGACTACGGAACAGGAAACTAACATACAGCTCTCCTCGGTGGCGAGAGACGTCAGATGGCATCAGTTGATGAAAAAATACAAGGGACGAATTGATCTCAAGCTCGCCGAAAAATTCGAGTCGGATCATTACGATACCTATCTACACAAGATACAGCCCGACTCCAGAACGCTCTGCGGTCACTCCGATCTCGACTCAAGAATGGAGGGAGGATCCGGAAGCCCGTTCTCGCCATGGGGGACGCTCGACGGAAAAGTTGTCGATGCGAAGATGGCAAAAAACATGTCTTTCTACGCCAGATGGGGATCTGCATGCGGCACGGCATTCTCTGCAAGCAAATTCCTCGCGGAGCACCCGCAGTTTCGCTGGATGGAAGGAATCCTGAAGAGCCGCCCTTCGGAGCCGTGGGTTGAATTCACGGCGGGAGAAAAGAAGTAGACTTGCCTGAAGTTCAGCTGGTATAGCTAAGGGCCCTTCATCGGATTGGTCGGCAGAACGTTCAACGCGTCATCGCGTGGGGAACGAAGATCGCCTTAGACATTTCTTTTGAAGGGCCTTTGTTTTTCTCTGAAACGGGTTAGGACCGATGAACTTCTATTTCCACATGGCCGCGATTGCGCCGGATTATTGGGGGCGCGCCAATATTCGAGGAACACAAGTGACGAGATCGCATGCTTCCGGATATCGCTGTCGCTGCCGCGCTATTACTCACATTCGTTTGCACCCAATATGTCAAGATTAGTCGTCCATTTCATTTAAGGGTGTTGAAATTTAAATTAACTCAGTTAAGATCCGCGAATCGGGGGTCTGCACTTTCGACAGGTCACTCCACCGGAATTCGTCCAAACGATTTTGTTTTGCCGCGCCGCGCTCGTGGAAAGAGAGTGTCGCTCACCACAGCTGGTGCAGGCGAATTATACAACCAACAGAGGAACAAATGAGAAGCGACGTCATCAAGAAAGGCTTTGAGCGCGCACCACACAGAAGCTTGCTGCGCGCGGCCGGAGTAAAAGAAGAAGATTTCAAAAAGCCGTTCATTGCGGTGGTAAATTCATTTGTGGAGATAATTCCAGGCCACGTTCACCTGAACAAGGTCGGAGCAATTATCAAGGAAGAAATTAAGAAGGCGGGCGGAGTCCCGTTCGAGTTCAATACGATCGGCGTCGATGACGGCATCGCTATGGGACATGCCGGCATGAAGTATTCGCTTCCGAGCCGGGAACTGATTGCCGATTCGGTCGAGACCATGATTCGCGCCCACCAGTTCGACGGCATGATATGCATACCAAACTGCGACAAGATAGTGCCCGGCATGTTGATGGCCGCGATGAGAGTCAATATACCGACGATTTTCGTGAGCGGCGGACCCATGGCCGCGGGCCGGACAAAAGACGGGCGAACCGTCGACCTCATATCCGTTTTTGAAGGCGTCGGCTCTTATCAGTCCGGAAAGATAAACGACGAGCAACTCCTCGAGCTCGAAAGAAGCGGCTGTCCGACATGCGGCTCATGCAGCGGGATGTTCACTGCGAACTCCATGAACTGTCTTACCGAGGCGCTCGGCCTCGGATTGCCCGGCAACGGTACCGTGCTGGCCGTCGATCCTAAACGCGAGGAGCTTTACCGCGCCGCCTCAAGACAAATATTGAAACTGGTTGAAATGGACTTGAAGCCGCGTGACATCGTTACCGAAGAGGCGATCGGAAACGCCCTGATCCTCGACATGGCCATGGGTGGGAGCACCAATACCGTCCTGCATACTTTGGCCATAGCTCACGAAGCCGGCATAAACTACGATTTAAACAAGATCAATAACCTTTCGAGGAAGACGCCGAATATCTGCAAAGTTAGCCCATCGTCAGCGTACCATGTTGAAGACGTGGATCGTGCGGGCGGAGTTAGCGCGATCCTGAAGGAAGTGTCGCAAATTCCGGGCCTTCTTTCTCTCGACGTGAAGACAGTTACCGGAAAGAGCCTTGGCGAGAATATATCGATGGTCGAAACGGCGGACAAATCATGTATCAGGGAGATCGGTAATGCATACTCCCAGGACGGTGGATTGACAGTTCTGTTCGGCAATTTGGCGCCGGATGGAGCGATCGTGAAGACCGCCGGCGTCAAGAAGGAGATGCTTGTGTTCGAGGGCGACGCGGTCGTCTTCGAGTCGCAGGAGGATGCCGTGCAGGGAATCTTAGGCGGAAAAGTGAAGAAGGGGAATGTGGTTGTGATTCGCTATGAAGGGCCGATGGGCGGTCCGGGCATGCAGGAGATGCTTGCGCCCACGTCGTATCTTATGGGGATGGGACTTGGTGACAGCGTAGCTCTTATCACCGACGGAAGATTTTCAGGCGGGACCCGCGGCGCCTGCATCGGACACGTGTCGCCCGAAGCCGCCGTCAAAGGCCCTATCGCCGCAATTCAGAACGGAGACCGCATACAACTGGATATCCCCGCCGGGAAGCTCGAACTCCTTGTGGATAACAGTGAGATTGAAAGAAGACTCGCCGCGATCCCCGATTTTAAGCCGCGTATCAATTACGGCTACCTCGGCAGATACGCGAGGTCCGTAACTAGCGCGAACACCGGGGCCGTCCTAAAGGAAATCTGAATCTCACTTGAGGAGATCCTTTTTTTAGGAAAACGCGGGCGAGCATTTCTATTTGCCCTGATTTCGTGAAACAAAAATTCGCACTGGAAAAAAATCTGATGGTCGTTTGTCAGGCGGCGGACTAACTATCCGTCGCCCGACCGCGCTCATTTAAGTTTTACTGTCCAATTCTCACCATTTAGTTCAGAGGCCTCCCCATCTTTCGAGCTCTTTCAAGCAGTCCATCATTATCAAAGTCTCTGAGAAGTCTTCGCTGAACTCGAGTCCTGTCACTCCATGAAGCGGAGAATATTCATTACTTGTGGATGGAGAAGCCCTGCCTCTACGCGTTCATCAAGCTATGGCAGCGCCTAGGTCTCAATTCTTCCACGGCTGGAGTTGATCCGGCAAAAGCCTTGACGGCTCCTTCGTAGGAGCCGCGTTTTTCTCGGGTAATATGAAAAATGATGGGTACGAGTTGCGATATTGACCACCGATTGCTATGTAGGTACAATAAATAATCGTACACCATACTCGGAACTGAAGAGCTGCAATGAAGAACAAATATTCGCGCGAAGAGATGCAACGGTATTTTTCCGACCCCGAATACCGAAATTCAGGTCGGCGGCGAAAGAAAATTTCGGTATTGAAAACTCATCCTCGGGCCGCGATTTATGCCTCGGTAATCGTGCTTGTGCTCTTTTATGCGATCTATATTATCAGCGGGCTCCCTTCCACAAAACAGCTGGAAAATCCAAAGCCTGATCTGACAACCAGAATACTTTCTGAAGACGGACAAGTCATAGGCAGGTTCTACCAGGAAAACAGGGACGTTACGCATCTCAGCAAGATTCCTCATTACGTCGTTACCGCTCTTATTTCGACCGAAGACAGGACCTTCTACACCAACTGGGGGCTTGATCCGGCGAGAATACTGAGCGCCTTCTTCGAAGACCTGATTCACTTGAGGGTAGTGCAGGGGGCCAGCACGATCGCGCAACAGCTTGCCCGTAATTTGTATCTCAATCAGAGCGTCACCCTTACCAGAAAGATACGCGAGGCGATTACGGCAGTTGAGTTGGAAAGGAGGTACACGAAGCGAGAGATCCTTTCAATGTATCTGAACGACGTCTACTTCGGACACGGGGCTTACGGAATAGAATCGGCAGCCGAAGTCTACTTCGACGAGCCCGCATCGCGCCTGACGCTGCCGCAGGCCGCGCTGCTTATCGGCATGCTAAGAAACCCGGGCCTATTTGATCCTGTAGCCTTTCCAACTCGGGCGCGTCGGATCAAGGACGTCGTGCTACACAATATGTATGAGAACGGGAAGTTACCGAGACAGGCTTACGAAATGGCTGTTAAAGAGCCGTATGACCTTAGGTACCGCGGTGCCTCCGGCGAACTCGCTTCCGGTTTCGTTGAATTGGTTCGCCAGGAACTCGAAAAGTGGGCCCGGAAGCGCGGGATAAACATTTATAGAGACGGCCTGACTGTCTACACGACGCTTGATTCGAGAATGCAGGCATATGCGGACAGCGCGGTGAGCCAGCATTTACGGGTATACCAGAAGCTGTTCGATTCAAACTGGAACTGGGGTGAGAATCGCCCGATACTCAGCTCGGCCGTTAAGGAAGCTATCGAACAGACTTCAGCATACGAGGACGTGTCGAACGCGGCGAAGAAGAACAAAATTTTCCTGCGCCTCACGAGCGACCATTCCTTCATCGACTCCGTCGAGAAAGCCGAAGAAAGAATACAGGTTGGCTTTGTGTGTATCGATCCGAAAAATGGCTACATAAAAGCGATGGTGGCCTCATCCAACTACAAGCATTTTCATTATGGGCTGAATCATGTAACCCAGATCGCCCGCCAGTGCGGGTCGGCGTTCAAGCCGTTTGTCTACTCCGTTGCGATAGAGGACGGATACACCCCATCCTACAAGCTGCTCAACCAACCTATCACGATAATAATGCCGGATGGGAGCCAATGGACGCCGCAGAATGCAAATGGCAAATTCGGCGGTGAGGTGACGCTGCGTGACGCCCTCAAGTACTCGATCAACGCGGTAGCGGTAAGGGCGATACAGGAAATCGCACCTGTCCACAAGGTGATCGCGCTTGCTCACAAAATGGGAATCACGACGTACATTCCTCCT
>JAJYRM010000113.1 GCA_021794075.1 Bacteroidota bacterium
CGGACGGCGAGAAGCGATATATCATCGCTCCTGAAGGTTTGAAGGTCGGTGCTGTTGTGCAAACCGGCGAGCAGGCGGAAGTTAAGCCGGGCAATGCGATGCCGCTTAAGAACATACCTGTTGGTACAACCGTGCACAACGTGGAGATGAAGCCGGGTAAAGGCGCGCAGATTGCGCGAAGCGCCGGAAATTCAGCCCAGCTTGCCGCTAAGGAGGGGGACTTCGCGACACTCAGGCTCCCTTCGGGTGAAATGAGAATGGTTAGGACCGACTGCAAGGCGACAATAGGTACTGTCGGAAACGCTGAATACGAAAATATCAGTTGGGGCAAAGCGGGAAGGCTCCGCTGGCTCGGCGTGAGGCCGCAGTCAAGAGGCGTCGTCATGAACCCAGTTGATCATCCGCACGGCGGTGGTGAAGGAAAGTCCCCTCAGGGAAATCCCCATCCCGTATCGCCCTGGGGATGGAAGACGAAGGGACGCAAGACCCGCAAAAGAAACAAACAGTCCAATAAGTATATCGTGAAACGTAGAAAGTAACGGTTGGAATGACATGGCGCGTTCTGTAAAGAAAGGTGTATACGTCGATCCGAAGCTTCTGAAAAAAGTCGAGGATCTCAACAAAAAGAACCAGAAGAAAGTAATCAAAACTTGGTCGCGAGCCAGTATGATCGTGCCGGATTTTGTGGGTCACACTTTCGCGGTTCACAACGGGAACAAGTTCATCCCGGTGTATATCATCGAAGCGATGGTAGGGCACAGGTTAGGCGAGTTCGCTGCGACTCGAACCTTCAGGGCTCATCCGGGCGTGAAATCCGAAAAGACCGCAAAGGCCGCATAAAGGAGTCTTAATAAATGGAGTCTAAAGCAGTAGCCAAATATGTCGGATCGTCGCCGAGAAAGATGAGGCTCGTAGTTGATTTGATCCGTGGAAAGAGCGTCGGTCAGGCATTGTCGATATTGCACTTCTCGCCGAAGCACGCCGCTAAGGATGCGGAGAAGGCTGTTCGCTCAGCAGTTGCTAACATCATGAATCGTGAGGATGTCGGCAAAGTTGACGAGGAAAGTTTGTTCGTGAAAGAGATATTTGTCGATGGCGGTCCGATGGCGAAGAGAGTGTTGCCTGCGCCCCAGGGACGCGCGTATCGAATCAGGAAAAGAAGTAATCATATAACAGTAGTTGTGGCAACAAAAGAATGAAACCATTTATGAGCTGTCAGCTGTCAACCGGCAGCTATTGTGGAGGAACTTTTGGGACAAAAGACTAATCCTATCGGCTTCAGGCTCGGAGTTACCCGTGATTGGGATTCGACTTGGTTTGAACGCAAGGGATATTCGAAGTTACTGACGGAAGATGAGAAGGTCAGGAATTATTTGAGAAACCGTCTCAGCAAGGCAGGAGTCTCGCGCCTGGTAATCGAGCGCAAGGGAAGTCAAATGACGGTGGCCATTCACACAAGCCGTCCCGGAATCGTCATCGGAAAGAGCGGCAAGGACGTCAATCAGCTTGAAGCTGAGTTAAAGAAGCTCACAGGCCGGGAAGCCGTAAAGATTAAAACGTTCGAAATCAAACGTCCCGAACTGGATGCTTACCTTGTCGCCGAGAATATCGCCAACCAGCTGGAAGGAAGAATAAACTTCCGCCGCGCGATGAAGAACGCGATCACCTCGGCGAGCCGCATGGGCGCGGAAGGGATCCGGGTCATGTGCGCTGGGAGGCTTGGCGGGGCTGAAATCGCCCGCACCGAACAGTATCGCGAAGGACGCGTCCCGCTCCACACGCTTCGCGCTGACATCGATTACGCTAGTGTCGCAGCGAGAACCATCTACGGTTTGATCGGCGTGAAGGTATGGATTTGCCGCGGTGAAGTCTACGGACCGCTTCCGCGATAACCCCTAAGGAGATTTCAAAATGTTAATGCCGAAAAGAGTTAAATACAGAAAAACGCAGCGCGGAAGGATGCGCGGAAAGGCGCAACGCGGAAGCACGATCGCATTTGGTGATTTCGGGCTTAAGGCGCTGGAGCCGGGATGGATCACGGCCCGCCAGATAGAAGCGGCTCGTGTCGCACTTACCAGGGAGATGAAGCGCGACGGAAGAATCTGGATCAGGATTTTCCCGGATAAGCCGGTAACGAAGAAGCCGGCCGAAACCAGGATGGGAAAAGGAAAAGGCATGCCTGAATTCTGGGTCGCGGTAGTGAAGCCCGGACGAGTCATGTTCGAGATCGGCGGCGTCAGCCAAACGCTGGCGCAGGAAGCGCTCAGGCTTGCCGCTCACAAGCTTCCGATAAAAACAAAGTTTGTTGTTAGTATGGATTACGAGGGTTAGGAAATGATAAAGCCCCATGAACTCCGTCCGATGTCGGAGAAAGAAATTAAGCAGCGTATCAAGGATAACCTGGAAGCGCTGGACAAAATGAAGTTTCAGAAAGCCGTCGGTGGTGAGGTGAAGAACCCGGTCCAAATCAGGTTCCTCAAGAAGGAGATCGCGAAAATGCGGACGATACTCCGCGAGCGCGAGATCGCAGCAAAGAAATCTCCCGCAGGCAGTTCAGAGAAGAGTGAGGTCGCTTGATGGAAAGCTCAGCCGAAAAGAGAAGCCTAAGAAAAGTAAAGATTGGCAAAGTCGTGAGCAACAAGATGCAGAAGTCCATCGTGGTGAGCATCGAACGAAGGGTTCCGCATCCGATTTACAAAAAGTATTTCAGGAAAACTACAAAGCTCATGGCGCATGACGAGAAGAACGAAGCTCGAATCGGCGATATCGTGAAGATCATGGAGACACGGCCGCTTTCCAGAAGCAAGCGCTGGCGCCTTGTAGAAATTGTCGAAAAAGCGAAGTAACGGAGGCTTAGAAATTGATCCAGGAAGAAACAAATCTCGTCGTTGCCGACAATTCTGGCGCGAAGAAGGTCCGTTGCATAAGAGTGCTCGGCGGACATGACAGGCGTTATGCGGGGCTCGGAGATTTGATAGTCGTCTCCGTCAAGCAGGCGATCCCCGGAGCTGAAGTTAAGAAGGGCGATGTGTCGAAGGCCGTTGTGGTTCGCACGAAGAAAGAGTACAAGCGGCCGGACGGTACCTTCATCAGGTTCGATGAGAACGCCGCGGTGTTACTAAATCAGCAGGGCGAACCGCGTGGGACGCGTATATTCGGACCTGTCGCCCGCGAGCTGCGCGATAAGCAGTTCATGAAGATAGTCTCACTGGCTCCCGAAGTCCTTTAGAAGAGGTTTATGGAATGAATGTTCACAAAAACGATATGGTCCTGGTTATCAGCGGCAACTCCCGCGGCAAGTCTGGAAAGGTGCTGAGGGTGATCAGGGAGAAGCAAAGGTTATTGGTGGAAGGCGTCAACATCAGGAAACGCCACACGAAACCGACGAGTCAAATGCCCGCAGGTGGCATCATGGAGCGCGAGCAATCGATCCATGCGTCAAACGTCATGGTGATCTGCCCGAAGTGCAACAACGCGAGCAGAATAGGGTACACGACGGTTGCGTCGACGACAGGCGGCCGAAAGCAGAAAATGCGCGTGTGCAAAAATTGTAAAGAAATGTTTTAATCGGGTCTGAGATATGGCAAAAGAAAAAAAAGAAAATCCTGCACCCCAAGCCGGAAAAGAAAAAAAGGCGAAGGCCGTACAACCCAAGGCCAAAGGTGCGAAACAGGAAGCCGCTAAGGCGGAAACGGTTGTCGAAGAAAAAGTGACGGCTCGTCTCTCGGAGACGTACAAGAAGGAAATTATCCCGGCCCTGATGAAGAGGTTCGGATACAAGAACGTAATGCAGGTGCCGAGACTCGAGAAGATTTCCATCAATTGCGGCGTCGGCGAGGCGACACAGGACCAGAAGATTCTGGAAACCGTTGTCCGTGAGCTTACTGTGATATCAGGACAGAAGCCCGCGATTACCAAGTCGAAAAAGGCTATATCGAACTTCAAGCTTCGAGAGAACATCGCGATTGGATGCAAGATCACTCTCAGGAATAACAAGATGTTCGAGTTCATGGACCGGCTGATCAGCCTCGCGATTCCGCGCGTGCGTGACTTCAGAGGAGTCCCGGACAAATCGTTCGACGGTCGCGGCAACTATACGCTCGGTCTGAAGGAGCAGATTATCTTTCCGGAAATCGATGTTGACAAGATCGAGAGGATTTTCGGCATGGATATCACCTTCGTGACGACGGCGAAGACCGACGAAGAGGCTTATGAGTTGTTGAAAGGTTTCGGTATGCCTTTCAGGAAGCGCGAAGCGTCCGAAGGGGCCTTCGGTGAAGCAGCGTAATTTCAAAAGGAGTATTTGAGTGGCTCGAACTGCAATGATTGTGAAGGCTCAAAGAGAGCCTAAGTTCAAGGTCAGAAAGCATAATAGGTGCACGATATGCGGACGACCGCGGGCATATTATCGCAAATTTGGCGTCTGCCGTATTTGCTTCAGAAAGTTGGCTTTAGACGGGTTGATACCCGGAATCAAAAAAGCAAGTTGGTAATTTAATTTAGGAGTGGAAGTCGATGTCTATGACTGACCCCATTGCTGATTTCCTCACACGGTTGAGAAATGCGGCAATCGCACGCCAGAGAAGAGTGGATGTGCCTGCAAGTAACTTAAAGAAAGCCATTACTAAGATCCTGTATGAGCAGCATTATATAGACAAGTACAGCGAACTGAACACGGATTCTCAGGGCACCATACGGATCTATCTCAGGTACTATAATGGCAGGCCGGTCCTTACTGGTTTGAAACGTGTCTCCGTTCCTGGACGCCGGGTCTATGCGGGCGCGACCGAGATGCCTCGAGTATTGAACGGGCTTGGTGTCGCAATCGTATCGACTAACAAGGGTGTGATGACCGATAAGGATGCCCGTCGCTTGAAAGTCGGCGGAGAAATAATCTGTTACATTTGGTAATGACAAGGAGTCTTTAAAGTGTCACGTATTGGCAAAAAGCCCGTTCGAATCCCTAAGGGAGTGACGGTTCAGGTCGCCGATCGAAATCTGAAGGTCAAGGGACCGAAAGGTGAGCTCTCGGCGAAGCTTCACGACGCTGTCACCGTGGAAGTCAAAGGCGAGGAAGCCGTCGTCAGCGTCCGCGGGAATTCATTCGACGCGATACACGGATTGTGGAGAGCGTTGTTGAACAATATGGTAACCGGAGTAGTCAGCGGTTTCGAAAAGAAGCTCGAGATCGTCGGCGTCGGGTATCGTGCGGAGATGAAAGGATCCAACATCCAGCTCATTCTTGGATTTTCTCACCCTATCCTTTTTCGTCCACCGCAGGGAGTCAAGATTGAAACTCCTTCTCCGACGAACATAGTTGTCTCCGGACCGGACAGGCAACTTGTCGGGCAGATCGCGGCCAAGTTGAGAGGATTCCGTCCGCCGGAGCCGTACAAGGGCAAGGGTGTGAAGTATGAGAATGAATTTATCCGTCGCAAAGCTGGTAAAGCCGCGGCAGCAGGAAAATAAAACTTTGAGGTTTGTTTAAATGGGACGTCTTGAAATTAAGAAAGTGCGTGCGGAAAGAGCGAAGCGCAGTCTGAAAAAGAAGATTCGGGGAACTTCAGAACGCCCGCGCCTGGTGGTTTTCAGGAGCCTGAAACATATTTACGGGACCATAGTTGACGATAGCCAGGGAAAAACGATCCTTCAGGTCTCGAGCTTGAACAAGGAAGTTGCCGATGAACTCAAGTCAGTCAAAGGCAAGGCGAATGTGAGCAAAGTGGTTGGTATGGCTCTCGCAAAGAAGGCGCTCGAAAAAAATATCCAGCAGGTGGTGTTCGATCGCGGCGGGCACGTGTATCATGGCCGTCTAAAAGCTTTCGCCGAAGGTGCGCGCGAAGGCGGTTTGAAATTTTAAAGAGGCATTTGACAGATGAAATTAAAAGACCTTAAGAACGCACAGAGAGTTAAGCCGGATCAAACGGAGCTGAAAGAAAAGTTGGTTCACATCAACCGCGTCGCCAAGGTAGTGAAGGGTGGACGCCGCTTCAGCTTTAATGCGATCGTCGTGGTCGGTGATAGCAAGGGAAGCGTCGGTGTGGGCCTCGGAAAGGCGAATGAAGTAAATGACGCGATCAGCAAAGGCGTTGACGACGCGAAGAAGAATGTAATACACGTCGCGGTGTTGAAAGGTACGGTTCCCCATCCGGTCGTCGGGAAGTTTGGCGCGGCAAAGGTCATGTTGAAGCCCGCGACTCCGGGTACAGGAGTTATCGCCGGCGGCGGCGTTCGCGCCGTGCTGGAATCGGCAGGCGTTCAGGATGTCCTGACGAAGTCGATGGGATCCTCCAATCCTCATAACGTCGTTAAGGCTACTATGCGCGCGTTGCTGAATTTATCCGACGCCCATATGGTTGCCCAGAAGCGCGGTATCAGGACACGCGATTTGTTTGCCGTCGAAAGCGGCGAACCGTCCGAGGCAGGCACAACGGCAGAAACGGGAAAGGTGACCGAATGAGTGACGGAAAAAAGCTTAAGATAACTCAGATCCGCAGCGTGATTGAACGGCCAGAGAGGCAGAAGCGCACTATTAAGGCGCTCGGACTCGGCCGCATTCGAAAGACAGTTGTTAAAACCGATACCCCTCAGATAAGAGGTATGATCGCGAAAGTTCAGCACCTAGTCAGTGTTGAAGAGGTTTAGGAGAACTTAGATGAATATTCTGGGAAATTTGAAACCCGCTCCTGGAGCGAGGAAGAAAGTAAAGCGTATCGGTCGCGGCGTCGGATCGGGACATGGTAAGACGGCGGGTAAGGGTCACAAAGGACAGCGCTCGCGCTCCGGTGATCAGATCAGACCATGGTTTGAAGGCGGTCAGATGCCGCTAAACAGACGCATCCCGAAATTCGGTTTCAAGAGCCCGTTCAGAGTTGAGTTCCAGGTCGTTAACGTCTCAACGCTGGGTAAGCTTGCCGAGGCCGGAAAACTCGCCGATGGCATCGTTAATCCGGCGGTACTTTATAAAATAGGCGCGGTTGCTAAAAAGTCGGTACCGGTGAAAATTCTCGGCGACGGAAACCTGACGGCGAAACTCCAGGTAACGGCAAACGCGTTCAGCAAATCAGCTTCCGAAAAAATCGCAGCCGCAGGCGGTAAAGTCGAAACGATCCCCGCCATCAGTGGGGCCAAAACACTCGAGTCTTAAGATATGTCCAGACTAACTGAGAGCTTAAGAAACGTCTTCAAGGTAGAGGACCTGCGGAAGCGGATCCTTTATACCGCGGGAGTACTCGCCGTCGTGAGGCTTGGAGCGCACATCACTCTACCGGGAGTGGACGCGTCTCTTCTCGCGGACGTCATGAGGACGCAATCGCAAAACACGCTTTTCGGACTTTACGATTTGTTTGCCGGAGGCGCCTTCTCCAACGCGGCAATCTTCGCGTTGGGAATAATGCCATACATCAGCGCGGAAATCGTGATCCAGCTGCTGGGCGCGGTCGTCCCGTACTTCCAGAAACTGCAGCGCGAAGGCGAAGAAGGCCAGAAAAAGATCAGGCAACTTTCGCGTTATGGTACGGTTCTGATTTCAGCTCTCCAGGCGTGGGGCGTAAGCGTCAGGCTCGAGAGCATGACCACGCCGGGCGGACTTCCCGTTATCCCTGATGTGGTGCGCGGTCTTGGCTTCACTCTCTCTACGATCATCTTCCTCACCTCAGGCACTATCTTCATGATGTGGCTCGGTGAACAGATAACCGACAAAGGGATCGGCAACGGTATATCTCTTATAATTACCATTAATATCATTGCCCGCTTCCCCAATGCAGTGCTCGATGAGTATCAGCTGGTAAGCTCCGGAACGAGGAGCTTCATCTCTGAAATAGTCGTTGTGGCTCTCATGATCGGGATTGTGGCCGCAATTGTGTTCGTGACTGAGGGGACTCGGAAGGTCCCAGTTCAGTATGCCAAGCGAGTTGTAGGAAGAAAGGTCTACGGCGGTGTCACACAGTACATTCCGATTCGCGTCAATACTGCCGGCGTAATGCCGATCATCTTCGCGCAATCGATTATGTTCGTTCCGCAGACGATTTTGACATTTTTCCCGAATAACGAGTTCATGCAGAGCATCGCAGGATACTTCTCGTTCACGTCGTTTACGTACTCGTTCATATACGCCCTTATGATTATCTTTTTCACTTACTTCTATACCGCGATCGCCTTCAACCCGACGGATGTTGCGGACAATATGAAGAAGCAGGGTGGGTTCGTTCCTGGCATCAGACCTGGACAACATACGGCAGATTTTATCGATAATATCTTGACAAAGGTGACTTTACCTGGCTCCATATTCCTCGCGATCGTCGCGATACTCCCGGCATTCATGACGAGGTTCGGAGTCAGCGAAAGCTTCGCTCAGTTTTTTGGAGGCACGAGTCTTCTCATCATCGTTGGAGTTGGGCTCGAAACAGTGCACCAGATCGAATCACAGCTTGTGATGCACCATTATGACGGCTTCATGAAGACTGGAAAGCTGAAGAGCCGCCGGTATTCCTGAGTCCGCATGATTACAGTTAAAACCACACGCGAACTGGACTTGATGCGCGAAGTGGGAAGAGTGGTGGCTGGAATTCTTGAGGCTGTAGGCAAACATGTGAAGCCGGGAGTTACCACTGAAGAGTTAGATCGTATCGCGGAAGATTACGTTCTTTCACAAAATGCAAAACCCGCGTTTAAAGGCTACGGCTACGATAAGCGAAACCTTTTTCCGGCGACGATATGTCTTTCCATCGACGAGCAGGTCGTCCACGGGATACCGGGGCCAAGGAAGATTGAAGAAGGCCAACTGGTTTCAGTGGATGTCGGAGCGATCAAGAACGGCTACTATGGCGATGCCGCCAGGACGTATGCAGTCGGTAAGATCAGCGAAGAGAAGATGAAATTGATGGAAGTGACGGAGAAGGCGCTGGCGCTTGGAATTGAGAATGCGGTCGCCGGTAACCACATAGAGGATATTTCTCAAGCCGTTCAGGAGTATGTAGAGGCCAACGGTTTTTCCGTAGTACGCGATCTTGTCGGCCATGGCATCGGAACGAAGCTTCACGAGGACCCGCCCGTCCCGAACTACGGGAAAAAGGGAAAAGGGCCGCTATTGAGGCCCGGAATGACGCTCGCAATTGAGCCCATGGTAAACGCGGGAACATATAGAGTATATACGGCGCGTGACGGTTGGACGGTTTACACGTCTGACGGAAAGCCTTCTGCTCATTTTGAAAATACTGTCGCGATCACAGATGGAAAACCTGAAATACTTACTGCTTCCAATCTAAAGGGTCATTGAGGATGGCGAAACAAGGACAGATTAAAGTCGACGGTACAATCAGCGATACGCTGCCGAACGCAACATTTCGTGTGAAACTGGATAACGGCCACGAGATACTCGCGCATATCTCTGGAAAAATGAGAATGAACTTCATAAAGATTCTTGTCGGTGACAAGGTGACGGTCGAGCTTTCGCCGTACGACTTGAGCAAAGGCAGAATCGTATATCGTTACAAGTAAGGAAACTGGAAAATGAAAGTCAGAGCATCGGTGAGAAAGCTTTGCGACAACTGCAAAATCATCAAGCGCAAAGGCGTTGTCAGAGTGATTTGCAAGAAGAATCCGAAACATAAGCAGCGCCAGGGATAATAAAGGAGAAGGAAGTTGGCTAGAATTTCAGGAGTAGATTTACCGAAAAACAAGCGAGCCGAAATCGGCCTGACTTATATTTTTGGAATCGGCCGTGCTTCGGCGCTCGATATACTTGAGAAGGCCGGCGTCGATCCTGCCAAGCATGTCGGTGAGCTGAGCGATGAAGAGGTCTCGAAGATCCGCCAGGTAATCACGACGGAATACAAGGTCGAAGGCGCGCTGAGAAGCGAGACCCAGATGAATATCAAGAGACTGATGGACATAGGAAGCTACCGCGGCCTTCGTCATCGTAAGAGCCTTCCTGTGAGAGGCCAGCGTACTCGGACCAACTCCCGCACGCGTAAGGGAAAGAGACGCACTGTTGCAGGTAAGAAGAAAGTCGCGGCTAAGAAGTAAACGATAGGAGGTTTTTGATTTGTCTAAGGTAGCAGGAAAAAAGCGGAAAAAAACACAGGTCGATGCACACGGCATCGCGCACATAAAGGCGACGTTCAACAACACCGTTGTTGCGCTTACAGATATTTACGGCAACGTGGTATCGTGGTCATCGGCAGGCAAAATGGGTTTCAAGGGCTCCAGGAAGAGCACCCCGTTTGCGGCCCAGACAGCAGGCGAAGCAGCTGCCAAGGAAGCGGCCAGCCTAGGAATGAAGAAGGTGGAAGTACTAGTGAAAGGCCCCGGCTCGGGTCGGGAAGCCGCGATCAGGTCACTTCAAACCGGTGGCCTTGAGATTACCAGTATCCGCGACGTCACGCCGATTCCGCATAACGGCTGCCGCCCTCCTAAGAGACGAAGAGTATAACAAAATTTTTTCGGAGTTGTAAATGGGAAGATATGTAGAAGCGAGTTGCAGACTTTGCAGAAGAGAGCGACAGAAACTGTTCCTGAAGGGCGTAAAATGCTATACCGATAAATGCCCTTTGGAGAAACGAAACTATGCACCGGGACAGCACGGTCTCCGCAGACGCCAGAAGGTGAGCGAGTACGGCGTACAGCTCCGCGAGAAGCAGAAAGTGAAAAGGATGTACGGTGTCTACGAGCAGCAGTTCAGAAACTACTTCGAGATGGCGACTCACCAGAAGGGAAGAACCGGTGAGAATCTTCTTAGGCTTCTCGAACGCAGGCTGGATAATGTCCTGTTCAGACTTGGTTTCGCTCCTTCCAGGAAATCCGCACGGCAGCTCGTGCTGCACGGCCACTTCCTTGTGAACAACAAGCAGGTTGACGTTGCGTCGTATCTCGTGAAGCCAGGAGACGTGATCAAAGTCGCCGAAGGTAGTAACCAGCTTGATACAATTCATTCGTCACTTAAGAGAATCAAGGAAGGAATGCTCCCGTCATATCTCCAACTCGATAAGGCGCAATTGGCCGGCACCTTCCTGCAGGTCCCGGAACGCGCGGAAATACCTTTGCCGGATGTGAATGAGCAGCTTATCGTTGAATTGTATTCGAAGTGATGTCTGACGACGTGATTAAACGTTTCCCGTCCGTGGCACCTTTCAATGGGATAGCCGGCAAACGCGACGAGCAACAGAGAAATTTAATTGAGGTGAAAAGCTAATGAGCGCTGTGAAATTGCAAATGCCAGAAACAATAGTACTGGATCAGTCGAGCTATAGCAATACGTTCGGCCGTTTTATCGTTGAACCACTCGAACGTGGATATGCTACTACTCTGGGAAACTCTTTCAGAAGAGTTTTACTGTCCTCGATTCCCGGTTGGACCTTTACGCACTTCAGGATACCGGGGGCGCTCCATGAATTCTCGACCGTTAAGGGGATGTCTGAAGACCTTGTCGATTTTACGTTGAACCTGAAAGGCGTTAGAATCAAGCTGATCGACAAGAAGATCACAAAGATAAACCTGAAGCTGAAGGGCCCGATGGAGTTCACGGCCGAAGAAATCCAGCGCCAATATCCTCAAGTCGAAGTTTTGAATCCCGAACACCATATAGCGACACTCAGTGAATCACGGGAAACTGAAATCGAATTGAGGATTACGCGCGGAAAGGGATACGAACCCGCTGACGACCATAAGCTTGCGGAAGCTCCGGAAGATCTGGTCTCCATAGACGCTCTCTTCTCACCGATCAGGAATGTCAGATTCTTCGTCCAGCCGACTGGAGTCGGAGAAAAGACGACACTAGAGAAGCTCACTCTTGAGGTTGAGACTGACGGTTCGATAACACCGGAAGACGCACTCACCACCGCGGCGAAGATGCTTCAGGATCATATCCAACTTTTCCTGAATCTTGGAATACACCAGGAAGCTTCTGAAGAAGGTTCTGCCCAGGAGGAGGAGGCCGCTCGCGTTAGGAAACTCTTGAAGATGTCTGTCGATGAGCTCGAACTGTCTGTTCGCGCGCATAACTGCCTCAAGGCTGCGAACATCCATACGATCTCGGAGCTGGTCAATAAGGACGAGGCGGAACTTCTGCGTTTCAGGAACTTTGGACGCAAGTCGCTGGCTGAATTGGCCGAGAAGATCGGAAGTATGGGGCTGAATTTCGGCATGGACGTCAGTAAGTATTTGAAAGACGACAACGAGTAATCGGAGTTTTTAAAAAATGAGACATCTTAATTCTGGAAGAAAACTAAAAAGAACGGCTTCGCACCGAAAGGCTCTCAAGGAGTCGTTAGCAACGAGCCTCATTCTATACAAACAGGTCCGTACTACGCTCGCGAAGGCAAAGGAAACCCGCGTTTTTATAGAGCCCCTCATAACCAAGGCGAAGAAAGATAACGTCCCCGCCCGCAGGCATGTTGCCCGCTTCATCAAGGACCGGGAAGCGCTTAAGATACTCTTCACGGAGATCGCGCCCAAAGTTCAGGAGAGGCAAGGCGGATATACCAGAGTCGTTAAACTCGGACAGCGACATGGCGATGGAGGCGAAGTAGCCATTATCGAACTCGTTGATTTCAACGCTGCCGACGAGGCTGACAAGCGGCGCAAGGCGTCAAAAACCGAGAAAGAAGCCGCTCCCGCGAAAGAAGAAGCGAAAGAGACTGCAGCAGCTGAATCCTCTCCGGCTCAGTAGAACTTCGCGATAGCTCAATCGGCAAGACCTTTACGGTGAAGTTCCCCTATGAACGGCATTCGTCCGTTCGGAGGGGAATTTTTTTTAGCCTCTGGGTTGCATATCCGGTGGATTGAGATTAATATCAAAATTTCGTAATTTTATTCGTGAAATTAGTAAACGGGGACAAGACCTTATGAAGATCGAGGCAGCTAAGTTCGTCACGAGTGCCGTGGATTATTCACAAGTGCCTGATACGGATTTGCCGGAGATT